>JAKMEV010000012.1:0-11955 GCA_022425785.1 Akkermansiaceae bacterium
CCTCCCAAATACGGGATTTACGGGAGAGGCGGGCTTTCTCTACGAGGCCGGTTCGAGCGGGGATGTTCCCTCGGTATTCCTGCCGAGAGGCGCGAGATGGCGCTACCTCGACGACGGTTCGGATCAGGGAACGATCTGGCGGGACGCGGACTTTGATGACAGCAGCTGGAGTTCCGGCTTCTCGGAAATGGGCTACGGCGATGGAGATGAACTCACTGAACTCGGCTTTGGCGGCGATAGCTCCAACAGGTTTGCCACAACCTACTTCCGCAACGAATTCTTTCTCCAAGATGTCGCAACGACGGGTTTGCAATTCCTGATAAAGAGAGATGATGCCGCCGCCATTTACCTCAATGGATCTGAGATTTATCGGGACGGCAACCTGGCCCCGGGGGCAACCTTCTCCGACTATGCTCTGTTGCAAATTGAAGACGAACAGGAGTTCGCAACCGTTTTGGTCCCACCGGGACAACTTGTCGAGGGACGAAATGTCGTCGCGGTTGAGGTTCACCAGGTAAATGGAACAAGCTCCGATCTCAGCTTTGATTTTGAAATTCGCGCGGAAATTCCCGCTGTAACTTTGGTCGATCAAAAAAGAGTCTGGAATTTTCTCGATGATGGCTCCGATCAGGACACTGAATGGAGAGGCCCCGATTTTGAGGACCGCGTCTGGTCGGCCGGACCGGCACCTCTGGGTTACGGGAATGGCAACCAAGCCACCTCGCTTTCATTCGGGAGTGATCCTAATAATAAGCACGAGACGAGTTATTTTCGGACGAGCTTTGAGCTAGCAGACGAGAGTCTGGTAAAAGGATTGCTCCTGCGCTCTCTCATAGACGATGGAGTGGCGGTCTATTTAAACGGAATCGAAGTTTACCGAAAGAATCTGGCCGCGGATGCACCCTTCGACGCACTCGCCACCGCGGCTGTTTCTGATTTCGAGGAACTGTATTACGAACCGGTAAGCCTCGATCCTTCCGCTCTCGTTACCGGAAAAAACACCCTTGCGGTGGAGGTCCACCAGGCTTCTCTTACCAGCTCTGATCTCGTTTTTGATTTGGAATTAAGCGCAACCGTATCCTCGGTCATCCAGCGTGGCCGGGTCGTCGTTCTGGAAAGTGAAGCTCCTGCCGATTCTGACAACGACGGAATGTTGGATTCCTACGAAAGGACCTTTGGGTTGATTGTCGGAATTGATGACTCGGCGTTGGATCCCGACCAGGACGGTCACAGCAATCTTCAAGAGTCGTGGGCATACACCGGGCCCTTCGATCCAAATTCACGATTGCGGATAACCGCGATCTCCATTTTGAATGGCATGGTTGACCTTGATTTCACCACGGTTCCCGGAATCGTCTATCGACTCGAGGCTTCAACAAATCTTACAGACTGGTCTCCTGTCGACGGAGTCTCCCTGACTGCCGTCACGACGAACTGGTCTCTCTCTCTTCCGAAACCAGCCGAAGACACCTACTGGCGGGTGGTAACCGGACCATAGAAATTCCGCCCCCTTTCTTCCCCTAACTTGCAATCTTTACTTCAGCGTTACCGTTTGATTCGTTCAATGCCAATGGAGCTGACGCCGGAATCAGACGACTCAAGTCAAATCGAGATCTTCCTGAGAAGATTACAGCAAGCAGAGAAATAAAGAATTCCTGCAATGCATCATCAAGGCAGCAAAATTGCGATCAAAGCTCTCACCGGCTCAAAAAGAGATCGACGCCGCTTTATTCAATTTCAGTTCGATCTCTACAAAGAAGACCCTTTGTGGGTTCCCCCGCTGATCCGGGACGAGCTCAACTCTCTGGACTCCCAAACCAATCCGGGACTGGAAGGCTGCGAACTCCGCCTGTGGCTGGCGATGCGCGATGGCGTCACCGTGGGTCGCATTGCCGGAGTCATCAATCATCGGGACAACGAAATCCGAGACATCAAAGCCGCGCGTTTCTGTCTCCTCGATTTTATCGATGATGTCGAAGTTGCCCAAGGCCTGCTTGATACCGTCGAGTCCTGGGCGGTAGGGCATGGCATGCAGCTCGTCGAAGGCCCCCTCGGACTGACGACCTTTGAACGTTCCGCCGTCCTCATCGACGGATTCGAGCGCCTTCCCACCGTAGTCTCATCCTACAACTTCCCCTACTACGCGAGGCACATCGAAGCCTGCGGCTTTGCCAAAGAAATAGACTACCTCGAGCACCGCTTCCAACTCCCCTCCGAGCTCGATCCGAAGTATCACAAGGTTGCGCAATACGTTCTCAAGAAAAAGGGCCTCCATATCATCGAAAAAGAATCCCGTCGCGAATTGCGACCTCTTGGAAGGGAAATATTCCAATTAATCAACGCCGCCTATTCGGATCTCTTCGAATTCACCCCGATGAGCGATCAGGAAATCGACACACTCATTAAAAAGTTTTTTAGCTTCATCGACCCCCGATTCGTTAAGCTTGTTGTCGACGAACATGAGGCCATTGTCGCGGTGGGGGTTGCCATGCCCTCCTACTCGGAACTACTTCAAACCTTACGGGGAAAGCTATGGCGCCTTCCCATTGCCGTGCTTCGAAATCAACTCAAAGGCAGTAGCGACACTCTGGACCTCTACCTTGTCGCTGTCGCACCCGAGTTACGCAACGCCGGCTTAAATGCGATCGTAATGCAATCGATGCACCAGACCGCCGTCGCAAACGGTCTGAAATGGGTCGAGACCAATGGTGAACTCGAAACCAACACCCGGGTGCTCTCGATGTGGAGAGACATCGACCACGAAACCCACAAGCGAAGGCGCATTTTTTCGAAAACTCTGGGAATTCCCCGTTTCGAATAGATGCGCCCGGTCTTTGAAGGCTATTTCGCCAAGTAATCGTCCTACCGCAAAAACCCTTTCGACCCGTTCCCCCAGGAATCGGTTGATTAGGTCAACCAACACGTCGATCATGGCGCTTTTGCCACCTCGATTCCCTCCTGGATACCGTGCCCGACAACTTTCTCCATATTCTTCCACTTTGAAGACTCATGATCCCATGATAATATTTTCATCTAGGTGTCTTTCATTCTGGCTCAACGACCTTCGCCGCCACAATTTTCGCGGCTTCTCCGGTGTCATTCTCATTCGAAACCCCGGAGAAAGTCAGAGACATCTACAAAGCCAATATCGCTGTCGAATCAGACATCATTGTGAATTTTTTCAAAGGCATGATTGAGGCCAGCTACAAATAACCTGTTCACATGGTGTGCACGACCAGCAAAGCGTGACAACAGGCCGGACTTCGCATAGTTCAGTCCCATGTTGACTCAACTTCATCTCGACCGCTGGGCCGATGTTCTCGTCCGGCACGCGACCAAAGTCAGCCCGGGAAACATCGTTCGCATCAATGCCCAATCGGCCGCCGAGCCTCTCCTTGAGGCCGTCTACCGCAAAGTTCTCGAAGCAGGTGGACATCCCGTTTTGAACTGCCGCCCGGATTTTCTTGGCGAAGCCTTCTACGAACTTGCCAACGACGAACAACTCGATTGGAGCAATCCCTTCACGCTACACGAAGCGCAAGCAATTGACGCATCAATCAACATCAACGCGAACACCAACCTACGGTCGCTGGACAAGTTTGATACCACGACCACCCAGAGAGCCGCTCGTTCGCAAAAAGAGTCGCGCGAACTCTTTTTCCAACGTGCCGCAGTCGCAGACGATCCCTCCATTGATTCCGAACTCGCTCCCCTGCTCTGGTCCACCACTCTTTTCCCGACCAATGCCTACGCCCAAGACGCCGGAATGAGCCTCAGCGATTATAGTGACTTCGTAGTCCGCGCCTGCCAACTCAATCAGAAAGATCCCGTCTCATTCTGGGAAAGCCTGGACCGTTGGCAGTGCGAGCTTGCCGAAAAACTCATGACCGGAAGCGAGCTTCACTTCCAAACCCCTGCCGGAACCGATCTCAAAGTAAACACCGCGGGAATGCGCTGGCTCTCCAGCCCGGGCCGAAAAAATTTCCCCGACGGTGAAGTCTACTCAGGCCCGAATTTGAACGCCGAAAACGGCGGCGCGGAGGGCGTCGTGTTTTTCGATAACCGTTGTGTCTACCAAGGCCACTCCGTTCGGAACGCACGGATCGTCATGGAAAAAGGTCGCGCCACCGAAGTCACCGCCGAAGAGGGCGAGGATTTCCTGATCGCCATGCTCGACCAAGATGAAGGCGCCCGCCGAATCGGCGAGGTTGCCTTCGGAACCAACCGTGCCATTACCCAACCCACCGGCCAGATTCTCTACGACGAAAAGATGGGCGGCTCCTTCCACCTTGCCTTCGGAGCCGGATACCCCGAAACCGGCAACGTCAATAAGAGCGCTCTCCACTGGGACCTCATCGCCTCACTCACCAGAGGCTCTCTCGTCACCCTCGACGGCAAGCCTTTCTGCGTCGATGGACGCTTCGTCGACATGCCGCCGGAAGTGACCTGGATCTAAGACTAGGTGCGCTACTCCCGACGAAAAAATCATCAAAGAAATACCTCCCTGTCATCGCTCACGCCAGAATGTCATGCACGATATGGCCGTGCACATCGGTGAGGCGGAAATCGCGACCGGAGTAGCGGTAGGTTAGGTCTTCGTGATTGATCCCCATAAGGTGAAGGATGGTAGCATGGAGATCGTGGACGTGGACTTTGTTTTCCATCGCTGCGAAGCCGAACTCGTCGGTGGAACCGTAGGTCATACCTCCTTTGACTCCGCCCCCTGCGAGCCAGACTGAGAAGCCATGGTGGTTGTGGTCACGTCCGTTGCCGCCTTCGGAAACCGGAGTGCGGCCGAACTCGCCTCCCCAGAGAACGAGAGTGTCCTCAAGGAGGCCGCGTGATTTGAGATCACGAAGTAAGCCTGCAATTGCCTGGTCACTTTTCTGGCCCTTGTCGCGATGGCCTTTCTCGATATTGCCATGGTCGTCCCATGGTTGTCCGTTCCCGTAATAAACCTGAACCATACGGACTCCCCGCTCCACCAAGCGGCGGGCCGTGAGACAGGAATCTGCAAACTGGCCTTTCCCATAAAGTTCCCGTGTGGCCTTGGTTTCCTTGGTGATGTCAAAAGCTTCCGGCGCTTCCGTCTGCATTTTAAAGGCGACTTCCAGCGACTGGATCCGGGATTCAAGTTGATCATCCCCGGATCGTTGCCCCACATGAAGATCATTGAGCTGATTGATCAAGTCAAGCTGTTGGCGCTGGGTGCCGGGAGTGAGATGCTTGTTGTTGATGTGATCGACTATCTTCTTGGGATCGAGTTTACCGATGTGGCATCCTTGATAAATCCCGGGAAGAAACCCATTACTCCAGAGTTGCGGACCGACCACTGGTTTTCCGGGACAGAGAACAACGAAGCCCGGCAGATCCTGATTTTCGACACCCAGACCATAACAAAGCCATGACCCCATACTCGGGCGAACCGGCTGGGTATTTCCGGAATTCATCATGAGCAAAGACGGCTCATGATTTGGGACATTGGTATGCATCGAGCGAATGACACAGATGTCGTCAATACATTTGGCCACCTCCGGAAAAATCTCGCTGACTGGAATTCCGGATTCTCCCGACTGCTTAAACTTAAAAGGCGATTTGAAAAGCCCGCCGGTACGCCTCTCGGTCTTACGCTCGGCTCCCGGAGGACGCTGGCCATGGTATTTTTCCAAATCAGGCTTGGGATCAAAGGTATCCACCTGAGACGGCCCGCCATTCATGAAAAGATGAATGATTCGCTTTGCTTTGGGTTTGAAATGCGGCGACTTGGGAACGAGCGGACTTTCCGACGCTAATAAGCCCTGATCCGATAAAACCCCGGCCAATCCGAGCGATGCAAATCCTCCACCCGCTCGTCGCAAAATATCCCGGCGGCTCATGCTTGCTTGATTGAAGGTCTGGTCTTGCATTTTAGTCGAGATACATCAGTTCATTGCTCGCGAGAAGCGCCTGACAATACTGCTCCCAACGGGAAAGTTTGTCGTCCTTTTCCTTCTCAGCTTCAAGGTAGGATTGCGCCACCTTTAATTCCGCCTTCGAAGGAGAACGTCCGAAAGCAAGTTGATAAGCGTGTTCCACCTGCTTCACGACATCATCGTGCTTCTGCGCGACCTGCTTCGCGAATGCTTTGGCCTGCTCGATGATAAAGTCGCTATTAAGGACGAAGAGTTGTTGTTGAGGCACGGTCGTCTCCGTGCGGGTTGCTGCGGAGACATTGGCATCAGGGAAATCAAAAATCCGCAACATCCCGTCGAGCTGATGGCGGCTGATGCTCGCGTAGACCGTTCGGCGAGTGTTGTTGTTCTTGAGGTCGAAAGTTGGACCTCCCATTTCCGGATCAAGCTTCCCGGAAATCGCGAGCAAGGCATCCCGCCAAGCTTCGACTTCAAGGCGACGTCGATCAAACTTCCAGCGATAACGATTATCACCATCCAGTTCTTCGTTTCGGGAATCTCGCTCGCTGGAAAGTTGATAGCTTGCCGATCTCAAAATCTCACGATGCAACCACTTGAGAGACCATCCGTTCTCAATGAACTTTACCGTCAGCCAGTCGAGCAATTCCGGATGAGTCGGGGTTTCGCCCAGAAGCCCGAAGTTACTTGAAGTGGAAACGAGTCCTCTTCCAAAATGCCACTGCCAAACCCGATTTACGATCACCCTGGCGGTAAGTGGATTTTCCGGAGAAGCAATTGCTTCAGCAAGGTCGAGGCGGGTGTAGGAAAGCTTTTTAGCTTCCTCCGGATCAGTCGGCCGCGGCCCATCAGTGAGAATTTCAAGAGACCCTCGGGCGACCCAGTCCCCCTTGCTTGCAGGGTTGCCACGGATGTATACCTGCATCGCCTTCCCTCCTCCCTGAATCGCATGGGCCACGGGATACTTTGGCAGACCATTTTTACGAAGACCTTCAAATTCCGCCTTCTTTGAATCTGCCTCCTTCTTCTGCTCCTCGTTCAGGAACTTATTATAAACGTCATTATCGGAGGCATAGAAGGGAGCGTGTCCGTCATACCAAATATTTTTGAGCAGACGCTTTTGGTCATTTTCCATCTTACCCATCACCTTGTTAAGTCGATCCTCCTCATTCCGGGCTTTCGCCAACTCCCCGGCCTTCTCGACTTCGATTTTAGAAAACGCTTCTGCCGCCTTGATCACCTTCACCTGCAATTGCTCAGCCAGCTTCACGATTTCTCGCGGAACTTTGAGCGATTCAATGGTCGGCTTCTCGTCAAACTTCACTTCGTGCTGATGCCATCCCTCAAGCTCCGGCAATCGCTTCGAAAGATCCCCTTTCCGATTCACCGCCATGACATCGCGGAAACGTTTGGCAAAGTGAGGATGAAGCCCTCTCTTTCTGGCGTACTCTTCATCTGAAAAACGAACCCCCTCGGATTTCAGAACATTCATCCTCCAACCTTCCTGAAGATACCGACTCACTTGATTCAGTTTTCCCCGACCCTGGTTCTTACCCATTCCTCTCAGTTCACCGCGATACTTCGACTCCAGATCCTTGATGACTTTTTGTTCCTCGTTGTAGGCCTTCACCGCGTCTTCTTCTGCCAAAGGAATCTCCGCATATCGCCGACCATTGAAAATCCCCGCCAAAGCGTAGTAGTCCTTGGTTGGAATAGGATCGAACTTATGATCATGGCACCTCGCGCACGAAACAGTCAGCCCAAGAAAGCCCCGGGTGAGAGTATCAATGGTGTCATCAAGTTCGTCCGCTTCGGCCTGGGCCTTGTCGGAGTTCTTATAGTACTGCGCGCCCAGCCCAAGGAAGCCCAAGCCGGAATACTTTCGGAAACGATCTTCCGACTTGTCCTCCATCAAGTCGCCCGCCAGCTGATATTTCACGAACTGGTCGAAGGGGAGATCCTCATTCAACATCCGAATCACCCAATCACGATATTGGTGAGCGTTTGCCCGCTTCTTCACCCCAAAAGTATGAGCCTGATCTTCTGCATACCGGGCAACATCGAGCCAATGCCTCCCCCATCGCTCGCCATAGTGAGGAGACTCCAAAAGAGAATCCACCAACTTCGCTAAGGCGGCATCGTGATCTTTTTCGGAAGCTTTAAGAAATTCGGCAACCTGGTCGGGCGTGGGAGGTAAGCCCAATAGGTTAAAGTAGATCCGTCGAACCAAAACCCGGGGAGAGGCCGAATCAACGGGACTCAGATCCCGCTCTTCCAACTGGTGTAAAATAAATCGATCAATCTCCGACTTGACCCACTTTGGATTCTTCACCTCCGGAAGGCCCGATATTTGCGGAGCCTTGAAAGCCCAGTGATTCGAGGCATCGATCGTCGTGCTCTTGAGTTCAGTCGACGCATGATCCCGGGGATCAGCAGCCCCCGATTCAATCCATTTGGTGAAGTCCGCGATAATTTCATCCGGAAGCTTCCCTTTGGGCGGCATTTCCAATTCCTCCTGACGGAGTGCCTTCAGCAAGAGACTCTCCGAAACATTCCCCGGCACGACCGCTGGCCCCGTGTCGCCGCCCTTTCGAATCCCCGCTCTGGTATCGAGAAGAAGCCCGCCTTTTTGTTTCCCGCGATTAGCCGCCTCCACCGAGTGACATTCATAGCATTTATTGACCAAAATAGGACGGATCTTGGACTCGAAAAAGTCAAAATCGCCCTCTACTGCCGACGCGGAAACCCCGCTTGTGAACAACAAGACGAGGGTCTGAATGCGAAACTTCGATAACAACACGTGAATCAGGTATTCGGGCAACATTTCCTACGTTTGAGTCATCCAGTCTATTACAGATGTCTTTAGATTCCCCCCTCCGGTCCGATCCAGTTCCAATCCGGGCAGCTGTATGGGAAGAAAAGCTCTTGGATGAGCGATTTTTCTCACTCGGAGAGACGACCGACCCGGTAGAATGCCTGAGGCTCAGAGGCATCGGTATCGACTATGACGGTGGTCGTCTTAGCTGGGCCGACAGCGGCTGCAATCTCGGGCTGGAGAACGACCCAGGAGTCGAGATCAAGGCTTTTGCTAACCTCGAACAATTCACCTTCATTCGATTCCCAAGTCAGAGTGGTTGTGTCCGTCTCATCATCATGCTGGATGGCCGTGATGGAAAACGGGCTGGCCGGGTTAAATTGGAGGATGACATCGTCTCCCGCAACATTCCCGTGCCCAAAGATGGCGAGATAAAGGCTGTTTCCCTGGACCGTGAGATAGTAAGGCGTGAATCCATCGGGAACCAAACTGCTGAGATCTTCCCAATTCCCGGAGACGAAATCCGCAAGTGTTGCGAAGCGAATGAATTTGTTCTCGTTGGGATCGCTGCCTCCGGCGTGCGTCGCTGAAAAATAGCTGCTGGCATACCAGAACCCATTGAAAAACTCGGCGTCATTGAGAACCAATCCGGTAGTACTCCAGGATCCGGCAGAGGCACTGCGAATTTTGCCAAAGCTATTGTAGACATTCACCTGTCCCGTATCCCAATCGACCACCTCGACGATACGGCCTGCCGCGGAGCCGATGACATACAAGGTGCCGTTGACAAAGGTCAGGCTCCGCGAGTAGCCGCCCACGGATCCGCCGAGACTGAGGACGCTCTCGTTTTGACCAATTGCCGAGAAGCGAAAGACGTGTCCCGAGTTGGGGTTGAGCGCATAGATCCAACCTGTGGCGGGATCGATCACAATGTCGTGGGGACGATTGAGAGAAACTCCCAAAATGTTATTGGTCTGGGCGGCAATCGTTGCGCTTGAGAGATCAGCAAAGGCGATCAGCCGATTATTATCGGTGTCGTTGGCATAGTAGAGGCTATCTGCGGGATTGTAGATGACCGAGTGTTGGCCTTTGACCGGAATTGGCGATACCTCGAGCGCGGCGTCGGGACCGTCACGATACAAGAAGCGATTATTCTTGAGGTCGGTGATGATCTCCTGGTTTCCCGGCCCGAAGGCAATGTGTGTCGCCCAGTTGAAAGTTACCGAGTCGCTGGCACCAGGGGCATATTCGCTCACCTCCAATCCGAATCCCGATGAACTCGGCGGGTCCGGAGGATCTGGTGGATCAGGCGGTGTCTCACCGGAAGCGGCATAATGGTTGAGGATGGCTGCCGCATCCAGAGCCGTTCCATAGATCGCAAATTCGTCGATCAATCCGACAAAAGAACGATACCCGGCATCGACAACATTCCTCGCCGCACCGATGGCGATGAAGGGGCTGCCAATTCCACCTGCGCCATTCAGAACAATCCCGTCCTGGAAAGAAACATCCCGGTCCACCTCCGTCCCATCGACATAGAGGATGAGTTCGCTGTTGGCTGTGCTGGCGGTGACAACGACGTGGTGCCATTGACTTTGAGTTAAGGGATCGGCCACAAAGTCACGCGGGCCGTCGGGAGCGCCTTGTTGAACGAGGCCGACACTGCCCGAGGGGACACCTACTCCTCCGTTCTCGGCTCCGATGCCGAGGATGACATCGTTGTTCCAACCGCCCTGGTCGTTACCAAAGATATTGGACGCGGTGGTTTTCGCAGGGTTCCAATTGACCCACGCTTCGATGGTCCACTCGCTCAATGAGGACGGCAATGCCGCGGCCTCAACAATGCCGCCGCCAAAGTCATAGGCGGTTCCGCCTTGTGCAAAACTCGCTTGGTTGACCGTTACCGTGCCCAGCTGGATCGTGCCGTCGTTCGTCACGCCAGCGGAACCGGAGTTAGCCGCGCTTGTTCCGCTGGCTTCATCGAACTGGTAGTAAATGATCGGGTTGTCCGCCAACACGGCATCCCGATAGGAGGTCGTGCCTGCATAAGAAGTGCTGGCAACAAATACGGCACAGGCTGCACACACCCATAGCGGCCACCGCAGCATCTTCATTCTTCGCTGTTTGTTCATTATCGATCGAATTCCCTGAACTGGCCTAAAGCGCCGCACCGTCTAGCCGGCGGACTTCTCGACGCGGAAGAAGATCTTGTTAGCTTCGGAAACAGGGTTTGGAAATTCGAAAACAGTGGTATCCCCCTGCGACGGAATACTGTCATCGACGTCCGTTCCCCAATCGGTCAAATCCTGCGAATAGAAAAGGCCGTATGTCCGGCCCGGCTCCGATGTCCAGGTGATGCTCACGGTGTCGGTCTCGCGATTGTAGTCGATATTGGTGATATTGATTTCAGTGAGGCCGGGAGAGGTACCAGCCGTGTAGTGGGCCAAAATGGCATCCGCACCCAGAACCGTTCCGTAAATTGCGAACTCATCGATCAACCCGTCGAAAGAACGGAAACCCGGATCGACAGCCGCCCGTGCCGCACCAACTGAGAGGAAAGGAGTCCCGATGGTGCCGGGATCGCCATTCGCTCCGCCATTCATGGTAACGCCATTGTTGAGAATCTCATTCTTTGCCACCTCCACCCCATCGACATAGAGAATGAGTTCGCTGTTCGTGGTACTGGCGGTAACGACGACGTGGTGCCACACGCTGTCGCTCATGGGACTCCCGACAAAGTCGCGGGTCGTTCCCGGGTTGCCTTGGTGGATCAAGCCGACACTGCCTCCAGGGACGCCCTGGCTCCCTCCTTCGGCACCGATGCCAAAGAGGACATCGTCGTTCCAGCCTCCCTGGTCGTTTCCGAAGATATTTGACGCAGTGGTTTTCGCCGGATCCCAATTCACCCACGCTGCGATGGTCCACTCGGTCAACGAGGACGGCAGCGCCGCCGCCAGGACATGACCGCCATCAAAATTATAGGCGGTTCCACCTCCGGCGAAACTCGCTTGGTTGATTGTCACCGCTCCCCCGTCTGTTCCGATGGTCCCGTCATTCGCCGCGCCGGTAGAACCGGAGTTGGCCGCCGTGGTTCCACTGGTTTCATCGAATTCAAAGTAGACGATGGGACTGTCCGCCAACACGACTGATCGATAAGCAGGCGTGGCCGCTTGCGTCGCAGCTGCGAGACAGAGCCCGCCGACAAGGCAGAGAACTACGTTGTATTTCATG
>JAKMEV010000019.1:0-5318 GCA_022425785.1 Akkermansiaceae bacterium
TGCGCGATCTTTTCATCATCGAAGAGAAGCTGCGGCGGCATCGCAGAATAGTAGCGCTTCCCGTTTACCTTAACCGGGCCGGCCAGTCCGCGGAGCACAATGGCAATTGTCCGGTCGGGATCATCCAACCAATCACTCTCGGTCAATGGTGGAACCGAACTGGGCTGTCCTTTGCCGTCCTCCATATGACACGCCACACAGGAACCCGCTCCGTTATAAAGCGCTTTCCCCTTTTCCAAAATAGCTGCATCCGGTGCTGCCAGAACAACACCCGACGATATCAGCGAACAGAGAGCTGGGATAAGTATCTTCATTCTAAAATCAGTCTATTGAAAAATCTCCCAAACGCAATCGACACTTATCATTGCCTCGTCAGGGAGGCAGATTTTTACTTCCGAAGGACTTTATTCCTATCATTGATCTTCGAATCGGATGAACCTTCCAAAAAACATCGCCTCGAGACGAGAGCATCTCATCTCTGAGCTAATCTCCTGATCCGCCTGCTTGCCTTGACCTACCTCCACCGATACTGTCTCACTCATGCGAGCTGGTAGAGTTGAAGGAGGAGAGAGATCATTTCTCGGAGGATCCTAAAACTCGGCAAGCACAACGCTACCTACGAACACCTTTGACGCCCTCGCTCCCAGATTAGTAATGAAGAGTTTACCCACCATCTTATTGATATTTCTTATTACCAACGTGGGATTTGCAGCTCCTTCGCCCAACATTGTCGTCTTTCTCGCCGACGACATGGGCATGGGCGACACCAGCGCCTACCAATCTTGGTCAGGTAACCCCGACAAGGCCCAGCTCCACACTCCTGCTCTTGAAAAACTCGCAGCGGACGGCGTTCGCTTCACCGACGCCCATTCCCCTTCCAGCCGCTGCACCCCCAGCCGCTACGCTCTGCTCACCGGACGCTATTGCTGGCGCACTCACCTCAAAAGCTGGGTTCTTTTCGGCGTGCAGGGAGATCCCCTGATCGAACGCGAACGCGTCACTCTCCCGGAATTCCTCCGCGATTACGGCTACACCACCGGCATGGTCGGCAAGTGGCACCTTGGACTCAGCTACCATAACTCCGAAGGCCAACCCGCCGACGCCTGGTTGGACGCTGACCTCACAAAACCCATTTTCGACGGCCCCCTCGACCACGGCTTCGATTTCTTCCACGGCTTCTCCCGCAGCCACGGAACCTCGGGACCAAATTCAGTCCTCAAACAAGGTGCCGCCAACACACCCAATCAAGCCCGGGGGCCCGGCTGGATCCATGGTCGTGAAATCATCGGCGCCACCAAAAATGGCAAACAACTCGACGGCTCCTACGTTCTCAACAAAATCGGAAAAGTCCTCGACGCTCAAAGTCGCGAGTTCCTCACCTCCGCCAACGCAAAAGAAAAACCCTTCTTTCTCTACTTCGCCTCCCACATAAATCACGGGCCCTACACCCCGGATAAAAAACTTGGCGATCAACAGATCATCGGAGCGAGTCGAAACAAGGATGGATCACCTTGTAACAGCATTCGCCAAGATTTCATTTACGAAAACGACGTCCTCGTCAGTCGCCTGCGCAACTACCTCGCCACCACTGACGACCCACGGCGCCCCGGGAAAAAGCTCTCCGAAAATACTCTCTTCATTTTCTCCAGCGACAACGGTGCCGAGAAAAGGAACAAGCAATTCACCGGCCCTCTCCGCAGCAACAAAGGTTCGGTTTACGAAGGCGGACACCGCATTCCCTTCCTCGCAAGTTGGCCTCTCGGCGGAGTAAACGGCGGGAGGGATACCAGCCGCCTTCTTGGTCTCAACGACATCTACGCCACCACTGCTGACATCCTCGGCAAACCGTTACCGCCACTCACCGGCAACGGTCGAGGTGCCGAGGACAGCGTCAGCCAACTTACCGCCATGCGAGGAAAACCCTTCTCTCCCCGTATTCCCATCATCCCCAACGACCACAACGAAGCGTCCAAAGCCAACAACAAAGAACGCGCCTGGGTCGCCATTCGCTCCAACGGAGCTCCCCAACCCGGCCAATGGAAACTCTTTCTCGACCACACCTTCGCGTGGGAACAAAAACTCCAACCAAAGGAGCTCTACAATCTTGCCAGCGACCCGATGGAAAAGGAAAACCTCCTCAAAGATCCCAAGCACCAGAAGGCGCTCACCTTCCTCCTCGACCAGGCAAAGAAAGCCATGGGCGATCAAGGATCTTCTCGACAGCTTCAGAAATAGGATTTCCCGTTCCGATCATTTCGCTTTTTTCGCGGGCTTCTTTTTCTTGGGCTGGGGCCAATGGGCCGCCCTCTCCACGGTCACGGCCTTCATCTCCGGCAAACCCGATCCAGGCACTTTGTTAATCGTCATGTAGAGTTGCTCGGAAAATTCCTCACCATCCCCCCCGGCTAAACTAAGCTCCAACTTCATCTGATTCACCGGTCGGATCCCCGGGATCTTCAATAAGACCGACTTTCCGTCGTTCCCAATGACCACACCGGCCACTTCCACTTTGTCCCGGCCTGCTTTCCATTCCTCTCCTCCCGAATATTCCTTGGAGCCATAATTTGCAGCCCAGAGGTAATTCCACTGCTCGATCTGATATCGCGTCAATTCTTGGGCAGCCTTCGGAGAAACCTCAAAATTGAACGAAAGCAAAAGGCCTTCCTGGGTCACCTTCACATTGGTCAAAAGCTTCTGCTCATTCCCAGTATATCGGAATCGATGAATCCCTCCCTGCGTCAATCCCTTGCGACCATTCCCGTTCCAACCATTCAAGCCCACCGCATAAACCTGGCCGTCCGCAGGATTCACCCGGGCCCGTTGAATTCCGGTATCACAATCAAGTTGCAGCTTCACAATCCCAGCCTGCTCCACGCCATCCACCTCCTGCACCATCATGTAGTATAACCACCCCTTGCCGAAGCTGGTGTGGAGCAACTTCCCTGACAACGGCCCCCAACGCTCATCCTCGACCCAAAGTTGCCCGCCCGACGAATTATCGTAATTCTGCGGCATCCAAATGATCGGCTGATCAAAGGTCTTCGGCGGCACAACTTTGGTATGATCGATTTTCCCTCCGTCGGGAGCCCAATCCGATCCCTTCGAATGCGTCTGCACATATCCATAAAATCCACCGGGATTACAGACACTCACTTTGGAAGCCGGCATCCAGTTCCCTTGATTATCACTCACGGTAGGACGCCCATCTGGCATCATCCCCATTCCGTTCGGAGTTCGCAAGCCAGTGCAGTAAACCTCCCGCTTCTTCCCATCTGGTGAAATCTTGATCACCGCTCCCGCCAGCTTGTAACTGGTATACTGCCCCGCTTTCGCGTAGTAGAGGTTCCCTTCCTTATCAACTTGCAGGTCAAAATTAAAGGCATGAAAAAAGGTCGAGACATCGTCGTCAGCACTAAACGATTCATAAAAATCAGCCTCTCCATCATCATTGAAATCATGAAGGCGCACAATCCGATCTTTGCAGGTTACATAGACCAAACCATCGATCACCTGCAGCCCAAACGGCTCATACATCCCTCCGGCGAATCGCTTCCACCGCAGCTTCTTCATCTCACGATCAAGCCCCGAGACAATCCATACATCTCCTCCATGAGTTGATACCGCCATCCGTCCATCCGGGAAAAAGGCCAGGGCCGAAGTCCGAAACCAAACATTCCAGGGATTCTCTTTCGGAGGCAACTCGATTGTATCCAAAGTATAAGCCGTATCATCGGAACCCAACTCTCCCTTCGTCACAAGCTCGCCTTTCCACTGCAAGCCACCACCTTTGATCAATTCATCAGGCGACTTCCAAGCACTTTCCGATTGCTCCGAGTTCACGTAAGTGGCAAACGCCAGCATCTCCCCCACGCTCTTCCCCGCATACCGGAGAATTCGAAAACGTAAGTCCTGCTTTGAGGCCGGAATCGTCAAAACAATCCGGTTCTTTTGATCAAATGAGAACGGCAACTCGTCACCGATCACCGAAGCCGCAATAAATTGCTCCAACCCCGTTTTGGAATTCATTCCCATCACCGCGATCTTTCCTTTCTTCCCAAGATCGAACGACGTCGCACCCGCCTTCATCAACCCTTTCAAAGGCGCTCCTCCGCCATCCAGACCACCCACACTCAACTTTAATTCACGTCCCGCCTTAACCAGAAACGAATGCTCAATTGCCGGGTAGCCCTTCTTCTTGCCGGGCTGTTCAAGAATCTCGCGCCCATCGATTGAATACGAAAGCACGACCTTTCCTTCGTGAACATAATGGCCGCGATAGTCCATCCACGCTTTGGGTATCGGCCCACGTGCCAGTAAGTCCTCTCTTGAATAATCAAAGGTCCCCCCGTGCGCCCATTCCCATCGTTGCAAGCCTTTCACCATCTCACCCTTCGGCTGGGCCACTCCGCCTCCGCGCTCGCGATAATGCTGCGTGTTCAGGAGATTCAAAAACCCACCGGTCCAAAGCCCGGCCTGATCCATCGAATGAAGATTATAGCAGATCGTCGTATCGTCCCCGAGCTTTACCGAGAGCACGCTCGAAATGTCGCGCCCCAATTGCGACGCCAAAGCTGGTCCAAAATCCCGCTCTTTCTTATCCGATTCCTTCACTACGACATTCACCGTCGGTAATCCTTCCAAATACCCATCGTGAACCGCCACAAAGTCCTTCCGCATGGGCTTCATGAACCTCTCTCGAATATAATGAATCACCGCATACCGCTCCTTCGGAGTCATCCAGGTCTGCGGCCCCATCATTCCATTTCCGTAGGTCAGGGTTTTAAACATTGAATACGGATCCTTCCCAAAATTCAGTTCACCTTTTCCAAACGCCCGCGCTGTCGGCAGCGGCGGAGTCACTCCATCCGCCCCATGGCAGTTCGTGCACAGCGACTTGTAAATCTTCTCGCCGCTGGCCAAGGACTCCCGATCCCACGATTGAATAATCCCGGCATGATCCACCGCATTGGGTGGTTCTTTTGCACTCACCGAAGCCCCCGCGAAGATCAACAAACTCAACAATAGTCTCATCTGCCAATCCCCTAACACGACAGAGATCGTCCCGCCATTAGATCTGTCAAAAACCTGCATTACTCTCCCCCAGCACTTTAAGAATTAGAAAAAAAACACGCTCCATCTTTCCATCTCCTCCTTTGAAAGCTAAAACCACCCACATGAGACTACTTCTTCTCTTCACACTTCTTCTGAACCTTCCCGCCCACTCTGCCCAAAAGCCCAACGTCCTCGTCATCATGGTCGATGACCTCGGCTACTCCGACATCGGCTGCTACGGGTCAGAAATCGAAACCCCGAACCTC
>JAKMEV010000057.1:0-2086 GCA_022425785.1 Akkermansiaceae bacterium
GGTTTAGTGAGGGGGAGTGGAATGAACTCGGTTGGCCGGAGGAAGCTCGTGGGCGGATGTATGCCACTGGTGGGGGGCAGGGTGGGAAGTTTTATCTCTTTGGTGGTCGGGATTTGGCGGAGGGTGAAGAGGAGCAAAAGGATCGGATTTTTGGATTGGATTTTTTGAAGGATTGCTGGGCGCTGAATGTCGCTGAAGGAACGTGGAAGCAACTGGCCGATCTTCCCGAAGCAAGATCGGCGGCTCCGTCGATGGCGGTGCCGGTGGGGCGAGTTCCTTGTTGATGTTGGGCGGAGTGCCGGTGGAGTTTTTGCGGGAGCAAGTTGCCGCTCGACCGGAGCTTAATGGGCAGGGGATGGCGCATCCGGGGTTTCCGGCCTCAATTCTTTCCTATAACACCGTGACGGATCGCTGGGCCGAGGCGGGGAGTTTGCCACTCGATGGAACCTTCGCTCCGGTGACGACTCCGGTGGTGTTTTGGGATGGAAAGGCGATTTTGCCAACGGGTGAGATCAAACCAGGGGTGAGATCTCCGCAGGTGCTCATCGCGGAAGTGGGGGGGACGAAGATGAGTTTTGGCGTAGTGAATTGGATCGTGGTGGTCGTTTATCTTTTGGGGATGGTGGCGATTGGATATTGGTTCATGAAGAGGGAAGCAGCTTCGTCAACCGAGGCTTATTTCCGGGGCGGGCAAAAGATTCCCTTCTGGGTGGCCGGGTTATCGATCTTTGCGACGATGTTGTCGGCGATCACCTTTATGGCGGTGCCGGGGACGGCGTATGCCACGAATTGGAACGGCTATATCGGGCAGTGGCCGATTCTGCTTATTGTGCCTTTGGTGGTAATGTTTTACCTGCCCTTCTACCGGCGGTTGAATATTACGACCGCTTATGAGTATTTGGAAAAACGATTCAATGTTGCGACACGGGTGATCGGAAGTGCGACCTTTATGCTCTTCCACGTCGGACGGGTGGCGATTGTGCTCTATCTTCCGGCGCTGGCGCTTTCGAGTGTGACCAATATCGATATCTACGCGGCGATCACCGTGATTGGAGTTTTATGTGTGATCTATACTGTGATGGGAGGGATTGAGGCGGTGGTTTGGACCGATGCGATTCAGGCGATTGTGTTGATCGGGGGTGCTCTTTTATGTTTTGGATTGGTTGTCTCGCAAGTTGATGGCGGGATGGGGGCAATTGGCTTGGCGATGAGTGAGCAGGGGAAGGGGATTACGGCGAGTTGGAGCCTGAGCGATATCTCGATTGGTAAGGGATCGACTTCGGGCTTTGTGTTGTTCGTGGCCTTTATGTTGGCGAATCTGCCGTCGTATACCTCGGGGCAGGATGTGGTACAGCGCTACGTAACGACTTCCTCCGAGAAGGAAGCGGCGAAGTCGCTCTGGATGAATATCGTGATGGTTCTGGTGGGCTCGGCGATCTTTTTTGGTCTGGGAACCGCCTTGTATGTCTTTTACCAAAGCAAGCCCGAGTTGATGGACCCGGCGCTTCCGAAGACGGACAGTGTGTTGCCGTTTTTCATCATGCAGAACCTTCCGGTTGGGGTAGCGGGTTTAATTATCGCGGGAGTTTTCGCGGCGGCGCAGTCGACGATCTCGAGTTCTTTGAATTCGGTAGCGACGGCTTTCGTGACGGATGTCTATGGGCGCTTGCTCAAGCCTGAAAGCTCCGATGAGAGAAGGCTCAAAGTGGCGAAGTGGGTCGTGATCTCACTGGGGGTTGTCGGGATTGGAGTGTCGTGTCTCCTTGCAAAAATGGGAACCGATGGCGTGTTTATGTTGTTCAATCGCTTTATTGGTTTTGCGCTCGGCCCCTTGGGTGGCTTGTTCGCTTTGGGGATTTTTTCACGGAGGCCAAATGGACGAGCCGGATTGCTGGCTTTAATCAGTGGCGTAGTGAGTGTCGTGACGGTGTTTTTTCTCAATGAAGCCAGCGTGGTTGATATAATGCCTTTGCTTTATGGGGCCGTGGGATTCCTGACGACTTTAGTGACGGGAATCGTATTAGGCATAGTGCTGCGGGCGACTGATGAAGAGGTTGCCGGTCTGACAATTTGGACTCAGAGAAAG
>JAKMEV010000065.1:0-2688 GCA_022425785.1 Akkermansiaceae bacterium
GTGATAGCGCTTGGCTTTGGAGTAGATGTGTCCGGGCATGTGCCACATGTGGGCGATGCTTGGGGCGGTTTTTCCGAGACGGGCGGCGGAATCGAGCGCTTGCTCATGCTTGCGGTTGTCCCAAAGGTGGATGGCGTAGTGGTGGGCGGGGTGATAAGGGTTTTTGGCAAAGATTTGCTCAAGAATAGCGTCGAGTCCGAGGTAACTACTGATGGGAACACCTTTGCGGTTGAACTGCCAGCGGCGGCAAACGAAGAGGGCCTTGGCTTCGATATCGTCGGGGTGGTTCAGAATGAGGTCTTCGTAAGCGCGGATGAAATTTTTAATGCGCTTTTTGGAGTCCTTCTCCTTTTTGTCATCGTGATAGGCAATTTCGGCGTCGAGATAGGCGCGTTCGTGAATGGTGATTTTTAAGTTTTCTTTTTTGAGGAGTTCGGTTGCCTTGGCGATGAATTCCTTGGCACGTTTCTCGTTAGAGTAATTGGCCTGAGAGAGTCCCCAGTAGGCCATGGCGCAATCGGGATCGTGAGCGAGGATCTTACGGAAGGAACGTTCTGCTTCGTAGTACCAAAATCCGTGAAGCTGACCAAGGCCCTGGTTGAAGTAGGCCTGTCCTTGACTCCAGGAGCTTGTGATGGGGAGGTGGACCTTCCCGGTGTTTCCGATGAGCGGGGACGCCTGACGTGGTCCCTCGTTGAAGGCGTGGCCCTGATGGGAATGTCCTTCTTTGGTCTCAGTGGGTTCTTCTCCAAATAGAAGGGAGCAGAACAGGGGCAAAATCAAAAATCGTTTCATGGTAGGTGTTTGCAGAGTCGAAATACGCGCTGGGTGTGACTTCTTTTGCATCAGATGGCGATCTTCTTTCTTCGAAGTCGCCTCGCGATCTTCCTTCCCGGGCGCCATTTTCCCTTCGCCAGCTTGCATGACTAAAGCATCCGGCTGCTGGAGGCGGGGTTTTGGGAACGAGGTCGTGAAACAGGAAGTTTGGATGGGCCTTCGCCCGTGCGGAAAAGTGAACTGAGTTTAAGGCTTAAACCTTGGATTCTTCTCGGTGGGAATAGGAGCCTTGGTTTTCTTTTGCCAGGCTTTGAGTTCGGCGAGGAGTTCTTTGACTTTTTCGGGCTTCTTGGAAGCGAGGTTGCTCTTTTCGGAGAGGTCGTTCTTGAGGTTATAGAGCTCCGCACTGTTGTCTTCGAAGTATTCGATCAATTTCCAATCGCCCTTCCTGATCACGCCGCAGGGCGTGGTGCGAAAGTGTTGGGAGGCCGAACCGTTCCCGGCGCTATACCCCTGGAGGTAGGCGGGGAAGTGCCAGAAGAGCGGACGCTCGGGGAGAGCTTCTCCTTTGAACGCGGGAAGGATGTTGAGTCCGTCGAGAGAGGAGTCGGGTTCTCCATCGGCTAGTGAAACGAGTGAGGGGAAGAGGTCGACTTGATGAATCGGGGTGTCATTGGTCGTTCCTGCGTTGATCATACCGGGGAATCGGGCAATGAAGGGCTCGCGGATGCCTCCTTCGTAATACATTCCCTTCGATCCCCTTAAGGGATCGGCGGTGGAGATCGCTCCGTGCGGCCCGTTGTCGGAGGTGAAAATGACGAGGGTGTTGTCGGCAATCTTGAGATCATCGAGCGTCTTGAGGACCTGCCCGATGGCGGTGTCCATGGATTCGATCATGCCGGCGTAGGCCGGGTTGTTGTGGGACTTGTTGCCGGGCTTTTTGGTGTACTTGGCTTTGAGTTCCTTGGTCGACTGAATGGGGGTGTGCACCGAGTAGAAGGGGAAGTAGACGAAGAAGGGGGACTCGGCGTTCTCCTTAATCCAGCCCGAGACATCGCGGCCGAGGCGCTCGGGGAGGTGCTCCCCTTTCGGTCCGTCTTTGAGGTAGGGATTTTTGTAGGGCGAGAAGTAGGACTTGGGGTGTCCCCAGGTGGTGCCGCCAAAGTTAGTGTGGAAGCCGTCCTTGGTCGGGTCTTCGGTGAGATGCCATTTGCCCGCGACGCAGGTGCGGTAGCCGCGGGCCTGGAGAACTTCGCCGAGGGTGGTGAATTTCGGATCGAGGATTGTGGTGTTCTTGATCGGAATGAGCTTGCGGTGCTGCGCTTTGCCGCGATCGGAGTTGCCAACGGTGAAGATTCCATGACGCGGGGTGTATTGTCCGGTCATCAGGGAAGCCCGGGACGGAGCGCAATTGGCGGCCGAGGCGTAGGCTTGGGTAAAACGCATTCCTTCCTTGGCGAGGCGGTCGAGGTTGGGGGTTTCGTAGTATTTCGACCCCTGGCAGGCGAGGTCGGTGTAGCCAAGGTCATCAGCGTAGAAGAGGACAATATTGGGCGTTGAGGCACCCAGGGAATGGAGTGCGGTGAGTAAAAAGAATGGGATTTTCCACGTCATAGGGCCAGTAAACGTTGATAAATGGGGGATTCAATCCCTGAGGCCGCAAAATCAGGAATTTTAATTCTCGCTTGCCTAAAAGATTAATTTTTTAGAATATTCCACTCTTCCGCACCATTATGGCGAAAAATTTTAAAGTTCTAGCGACGTTTTGGCTGACGCTGTGTTCTCCGATCTGTGCCCAGGAGGCTGATAAATCCCGTGAGGAACGGGAGAAGCTGATTAAATTGGTTCTCCAGCTCGAAACGGATTTCGGACAGACCCTGCGGGACTATCGAGTTCTGCAAAAAGATTACG
>JAKMEV010000066.1:0-2256 GCA_022425785.1 Akkermansiaceae bacterium
TGACTACAGTCTCTTGTCTGCCTCGTACGCCAGAAGTGGTTGATTGGCCGACCCGATATTATTAAAAATGGGGGTTGCCCCGGAGGTTTAATGTCACGCCTTTATTGGAAGACAGCGGGCCAATGGAAACCCCCAACCTATTGGGCTTCGGGAATGCGGCTCATGCGCCACGGACGGCGAGGTGGATGACCTTAAAAACCCGCTCTGTTTTGGAGCGGGTTTTTCTGTGCCCTTATTTCAACGGAAAAGGATCATTCCGAAAGCGACGGTTCTGCTGCCTGAGCTGAGAATCTGAAGAGTCCCGGTTCGCGGCACGGTCACTCCACTCCACAGCCTTCTCCCGATCGCCCTTGGCAAAGTAAATCTCGGCCATGGTGTCCAGATAGGCCTCCGACAAGGGCCGGGCTTCCAGCGACATTTTTAAATAACCCTCGGCCTCATCCAGACAACGGTTTGCGCGTGAAGCCAGCCAGCCAAAGGTATTCTTCGCATTATGATCTCTTGAAAAAAAACGGACATTCTCCCGGAGCAACTCTGCCGACCTCTCAAATAATTCATCATGCAGCTTAACCAATCCCGCCTCCCGGAGCGCTGGGAAAAAATCATCCGCCAAGACTCCGTCTCTTGGGATCAAGCTATGTGCCTTTCTGAGATTACTGAGCGCCTCCTCCATCTGTCCTTTTTCGGCAGCCAACATCCCACGGCAGAACAGGACCTGGAATCGCCCTCTAATGAGATAGACGTCGCTTGCCTGCTTTAGCGCCCAGGACTCCAACTCACTCAAAGCCACCGCGAAACTCCAATTCCTTTCCTGAATCGCCCCCGACAATGCGCCCTCGATAATACTTCCTAAATTACTGTCATCACCCAAATCCACTCGCTCCTTTCTCAGCAAGGCGGCACGATAGAACTCCCGAGACTTCTCATACTCACCCGCACGAAAATGATGCTTGGCGAAATATCCCAGATTATCAGCTGCCCCTTGGGACAGTAGTATCCCTTTCTTCAAATAAGCCTCACCAAGAGGATCTCCAGTTTTATTCAACACCACCCCTGCCCGATAGACCATCGACGGAGTTGCAGAGGGACTTTGGAGATAATTCGAAGCCGCGTATAATTTGGAGGCCTCCTCATAGCTCTCCAAGTTGGCAAAATGCTCAGCCTCGAAAAGCGGATTCAAGCCAAATTCAGCTTCCTTGAGCAAACGACAATACAGCAAAATATCAGACCCCTCTCCGCGGTTGTTCGCAAAATCCAAAAGGTGCTTCAATCCTACTTCGGGATCCTGCTCCGCCAAAGATTCCTCCCTGAATCTCTTCTCGACCCCCTCAAAAATATCGACGGGAACCAATGGTTCGCCATAAAAGGAAGCCACCAGCTGCAAAACTTCTAAAGAAGAACGATTATCAGCCTTATCCAAAAGCTTTACCTTGAGCCACTCCACACCATCGCTTTCGCCATAAATTGACGAAAGCAACGCCTCCACTTCCACATCGAATTTTTTCACTTCCCGATCCAGCGCAACTAGGGAGGCACGCGGCGCAAACGAAAAAGATCGCTGATACCAGTCATACATCCGACTGTCCTTCGCCTCGCGCGCGGCATCGAAGTAGTTCGCAATACATTTGGCAGCTTCGTCAACCATCCCCCGGCTTTCAAAAAAACTGGCGGCATAAAAGAACTCGAAATACGGCTCCACATCCCCCTCCACCCGGAAACGCTCCAGGGTCCGCGCATAAACACCCTTGATCCATTCATCCTTCAATGCGGCTTCCTCCAACCCAATCAACTTCAGAGCTTCAATGTCACGATCCTGACCGAGCAAAAAGAAGTAACGCGACTCATCAACAAATTCATTGGCATAACCCCTCAACACCTCGTCAAGCATGCCCATCTTCAAAAGACTGCTCCTGGCTTCGAACGATTCACTGGAATTGGTCACGTGATGACGGATCGAGGCCAGGCGTCTCTCCATCCGGTTTTTATCCCCGGTTTTCTCAGCCCGGATCCAATCCAAATAATATCCTTCAACGAGGGAAAGACTCCCTTCCTCTCCCAAATACTCAAACAGCGGCCCGACATCTCCCATGGCGAGCGATGCCACAATCACGGCATGGCGGTCGCCGAGTCGAGCAGCCTCCGCCCTTAAGATTGCCGGGTCACCCTTCACTCTTAAACACGCCAGATAACGGGCCTTGCTTTGTTCGTCATCCAGCTGCCGGAGCCTGCCGATCTCCCCATCCAGCTGACCAAGGT
>JAKMEV010000075.1:0-9390 GCA_022425785.1 Akkermansiaceae bacterium
GGGAAAAGTGGTCCGAAGCCGCCGTGGATTTTTCCCTGTGCAGTGGCAGACATTGCTCCGATGGTTCGACCGTGGAAACCTTTGCTGAAGGTAATGATTTCGTGCCGGTCGCTTTCGGCTCCAAATCTCCGTGCGAGTTTGATCAGCCCGTCGTTGGCTTCCGCGCCCGAGTTGGAAAAGAAGATCTTTCCGGGCTCGCCAATAATGCCTTCGACAAGAAGCTCGGCGAGGTCGGCTTGATTATCTCCAGCATAGAGATTTGAGCAGTGCATGAGCGTCTGCGCCTGGTCGGCGACCGCTTTGGAAAGAGCTGGATGGCAGTGGCCGATCGAGCAGGTGGCGATGCCGGCACAGAAGTCGAGATACTCACGTCCGCGGTCGTCCCACACCTTGGTTCCGCTGCCCCGCACGATGGTGAGGGGAAACCGTCCATATGTTTGGAGAAGATACTTCTGTGTTTTTTCTGACGTTGTCATGAGTTTGTTGGCTGAGGTGATGCCATGGGTGGGTTGATTTTGGAAGTCTGACGATTGACCATGTAGGTTGCGCCGAGAATGAGGGCGGTGCCTCTTACTTTGGATGTTTGGGTAGTCGGTTTCATGAGTGGCCTGGGAAAAGGAGGACCAGGTCGCGACGTTCCGATGGGTGAGAAATTATTCAAGGAAGCGTCATTTGCCGGGTGCCTCCGAGTTCAACGATCAACAATCAATCACTGCATACGCGCCGAGGCCAGCCACAGGGCGGCTCGTCGAATGACAACAATTTGGACCTTTTTGCTCACGGAGCGTTTGATGCCTGAGCAAAGACGCCGTGTCAATCCCCGGAAGCGAAGCTTTCTTATATTTCGCGGTTGAACATCTGCACCAACCTTTCATTCTCAATTTTTCGAACGTGTCTAATCCTTTAAACATCATCATCGCCTGTGGAGGAACCGGAGGGCATCTCTTTCCCGGAATCGCAGTCGCACAGGAGCTGAAATCGAGGGGGCACGAGGTTCTCCTCTTGATTTCAGAGAAGAAGGTCGATGCCCAGGCTTCCGAGAAATATTCCAACCTGAACTTCGAGACGGTGAAGGCGATTGCCAAACCACCGACTTTTTCGCTGAGAATGATTCCCTTCCTCCTCGGGCTGTGGAAGACGATCAAGCAATGTCGGGCCATTATTCAGCGGGAGAATGCTGATGTTGTTTTGGGAATGGGCGGCTTCACTTCTTTTCCGCCGGTGTATGCGGGGTCGAAATTGGGCGTGCGGACTTATGTGCACGATTCCAATGCGGTGCCGGGTCGTTCTAATTTAATGACAGCCGAGTGCTGCACCGAGGTGTTGCTGGGGCTGGAAGTCGCGGCGGCGCATTTCCCGAGAGTCGAAACGAGAATTACCGGGACGCCAGTGCGCGATGAGCTGGAGACTTTGCCGAGTCGGCATGCGGCTTGTCATGTTTTTGATCTCAATCCCAAGAAAAAGACTTTGCTGGTGATGGGTGGAAGTCAGGGAGCGCAGAATCTCAACGAGCTGGTAGCGATGGGAAGCGAGGGGACTGAATGGCAGGTGCTGCATTTAGCAGGGCAAGCGGATTTTGACCGCGTGAAGGCTCAGGTGAGAGATCGGGAGGGATACAGGGTTTTGGCATTTTGTGACCAAATGCCGTCGGCCTACGCGGCTGCGGATTTCTGTGTGGCCCGTTCGGGAGCATCTTCCTTGACCGAGTTGAGCCGGGTGGGCTTGCCTGCCTTGTTAGTGCCTTATCCTTTTGCCGCCGATGATCATCAGACTGCGAATGCCGAAGTCTATGAAGAAGCGAACGCTGCGGTTCTCAAGCAGCAGGATGATTTAAATGAAGAGGGCATTCGGGATATGCTGACCAGTCTCAATGGGGAGATCATCGAGACGATGTCGGTTGCTATGAAATCGCTCGCGGTGCCTGATGCCGCGGAGAAAATCGCCACTGTGATCGAAGGATGACTATCGAGGAATTCAGCGAAAAGCTTCTCAATCGCGATGAACCTTTGCGGGTGCATTTGATTGGAGTGGCCGGATCCGGGATGAGCGGGCTGGCTCGTCTTTTGTTGGAGATGGGGCATCGGGTGAGCGGATCTGACAGGGTGACTTCGGGAGAGACCGAGCGTTTACGGAGCAGCGGATTGGAATTTTCGACTCCGCATTCGGCGGAGGCGGTGAAGGACGTGGACGCGGTGATCTATTCGTCTGCGATTCGTCCAGAGAATCCCGCTTTGGCGGCGGCGACGGAGGCCGGAACTTCGACTTTTCGACGGGCGGAATGCCTCGCGGCGATTTTGCATACCAAGTCGGGCGTGATTGTTTCCGGGACGCACGGCAAGACGACGACTTCGTCGATGATTGCGCATATTTTGCGGAAGGGTGAACTCGCGCCGTGTCATTATGTGGGTGCGGAGATTCCGGTGTTGGGGTCGAATGCCGAGTGGAACGAGGAAGGGGAGTTTTTGGTCGCGGAAGGTGATGAGTCGGACGGAACGCTGGCCCTCTACAAGCCGAAGCATGTCATCGTTCTCAATGTGGAGGAAGAGCACCTGGATTTTTACACGCGTGGGATTGAGCAGATTCGGGAGGTCTTCAATACACTTCTGGATCAGACGAGCGGAGCGTCGGTTTATTGTGCGGAGTGCGAGGAGGCGACGAGTTTGTGCAGACCGCGAGCGGGCTCGATTTCATACGGCTGGAAAGACGCCGATTGGACCGCCACGGATATTTTAGAGCAGATCGGAACGGTGAGTTTTACGGTGAGTTTCCGTGGGAAGGAAATGGGGCGCGTTCAGTTGGGGATTCCCGGATTACACAATGTCTTGAATGCTCTGGGTGCGCTGGCGATTGGAGATTTGTGTGGGGTTGATTTTCAGAAGACGGCCCGGGCGCTGAGTTCCTTCGCGGGCGCGAAGAGGCGCTTCGAAACGAAGTATCTTTCGAAACGATTTCGGGTGGTGGATGACTATGGGCATCATCCGACGGAAGTCGCGGCAACCCTGCAGACGGCGCGGACTTTTGACCGGGGGCGTGTGGTGGTTCTTTTTCAACCGCATCGATATAGCCGGACGCACAAGTTGGCCGATGAATTTGGGAAAGCTTTGCAAGCTGCGGATTTGGTTTTTGTGACGCGGGTTTATGCGGCGAGTGAAGATCCTATTGAGGGTGTGAGCGGGCAGACCATTGTGGATGCGGTGCATGCTCATGGGGATACGAAAGCGGTTTATCTACCAGACCTTGAAACGGCGCATCATCACATCGGGAATCTTTTGGCGGAGGACGATCTTTTTCTTACTCTGGGGGCTGGGAATGTCCACGAGGCGGGAAACAAGCTGGTGAGAGATCTCAAGGTGATTGAGGAGATCAAAGGCGAGGCCGGGGTGGAGAATGTGAAGCTCTATGAACCGATGTCGAAACACACCACGATTCGCGTAGGGGGGGCGGCTCAGTTTTGGATCGAGCCGAGTGACTTCGAGAGCTTTGCCAATGCGGTGAACTTTTGTCGGGCCCGGGGGATTCCGGTCCGCGTGGTAGGACGGGGATCCAATCTCTTGGTTCGTGATGGAGGGATTCGTGGCGCGGTGATTCATCCCAAAGGAGGTTCCTTTGGCGAAGTGGTGGCGGCAGGAAATATTATTCGGGCTGGAGCGGGAGCGCGATTTAAGAAAGTTGCCAGCGTGGCCCGTGAAAATGGCATTGGCGGATTCGAGTGGATGGAAGGAATTCCCGGAAATGTTGGCGGAGGGCTTCGGATGAATGCGGGCGCGATGGGAATCGAGACTTTTGATCAGGTGATCGACGCGACGTTTTTCGACGAAGACGGCGAAGTGAGAACGCGGAGCCGGGAGGAAATCGATGCGAGATATCGCAGCGTGCCCGAGTTTCGCCGGAACTACGCACTCTCGGCAACCTTTCAGGGTGAAGAATCAAACGGAGAACGAATTCAGGAATTGCTTAATGAATCGCGTCATCATCGTAATGCCACGCAGCCAAAAGCAGCGAGTGCGGGATGCACCTTTAAAAATCCCGAAATCATGGGTGCAGGGCAGCTCATTGATGAGTTGGGCCTCAAGGAATCGGGAGTTGGAAAAGCCGAAGTGTCACCTGAGCATGGCAACTTCATTGTGAACCGTGGACAGGCCAAGGCTGCGGACGTTCTGGCCCTGATCGATCAGATTAAAGCGACCGCGAGAGCCGAGCGCGGCGTGGAGCTGGAGACCGAGGTGCAGATTCTCGGAGAAGATGATTTTGTTTTCTAGAGTTTACCAACTCTTAACACTTTTGGTGGCCTTGCGTCATCATCCCTTAATCTTTCATGTGGATGATGTTCCGCATGAAGGCTCAAACAATCTTCTACACAATGATCAGCTCAGCGATGGCCCAGAACGGGGTTCTCGATCTGACTTTACTTCATGAATATGCCAACCAGGACCGGCCGGCCTATATTCAAAAGGACAATACGCCGGAAGATAATCGCATTTCGAATATTGGCGCGACTCTGGGACGAGTGCTTTTTTATGACCCGAGACTTTCGGTGGATGGAACGGTATCTTGCTCGTCATGTCATCAGCAGGAGCATGGCTTTGGTGATCCTGATATCGCAAGTCAGGGAGTGGCCGGGGCCACGGGGCGGCATTCGATGCGTCTGATCAATGCGCGCTTCGGACGTGAGCGTAATTTCTTCTGGGATGAGAGAGTTGAGACACTGGAAGACCAGGTGACGATGCCGATTCAGGATCATGTTGAGATGGGATTCAGCGGAACGGGAGGGAATCCGGATTTTTCATATTTGGTGGATCGGCTGGAGGCCATCGAGCTTTATCGGGTGCTCTTCACCGGACTCTATGGAGATGGCGAGATCACCGAGGCGCGGGTCCAGGGAGCCTTGGCGCAATTCGTGCGTAGCATTCAATCATTTGACAGCAAATACGACGAAGGGCTTACTCAAGTAAATAATCCCAACGCTCCTTTTCAAAATTTCACGGCTGAAGAAAACGACGGGAAGCGTATTTTCATGAGCCCACCGAATGCTCCGGGTGGCGGGGCGGGGTGCAATGCCTGTCACCAAGCGCCGGAATTCGATATCGATCCGAACAGCGGACATAACGGAGTGACGGGGACTTTGGCAGGAGGGTTGGACTTCACTGTCACCCGGTCTCCGAGTTTACGCGATGTGGTGTCGGCCGACGGTACTCCGCATGGGGGATTCATGCACAATGCTTCGCTGAGCTCATTGTTGGATGTCGTGAACCACTACAGCGCTATTCCCGCAGTGACCGCGGGATTGGATCGTCGTTTGGCAGGCCCGCCGCCCCGTCCGGGTGTGACTCAGCCCATGGGAGGCCAGCGTTTGAATCTGAGTCAGGCCCAGAAAGAGGCCTTGGTGAAGTTTATGGGAACCTTGACTGGGGCTTCGGTGTATACCGACGAAAAGTGGTCGTCGCCCTTCGGGGAAGAAGGTGGATTGTCGGTGATTCTTTTGAGTGCCGATGAAACCGAAGTGGGAGTGCAGATGGTGAATGGAAATCCCAGGGTGACGGTGAGCACACCGGGAGTGCCCCGGACGAAGTATCTTTTGAAAATCTCGGAAGATTTAGTGAATTGGAGCGAGGGAACTCCGGTGACGGCGGACAACGCCGGGATGGTAACGAGATCAATGCCTGCGACACAAGGGGCGCGTTATTTCCGCTTTGTCTATGAAGTTGAGACCGACTAGGACGAAATAAAAAAACGCGCAGGGCTTGCTTGTCCCTGCGCGCTTTCTAGTGGAGTTGTATTTGTTAAAGCTATTCGGATTTCTCCGCAGGCTTGTCAGCAGATTCTTCGGTATTCTTTGCCGCAGCCTTCTTTTTCATTTCTGCTAACCTGGGTTTGAAGCCAGCTGCGGAAGTTCCCATCTGGGATTTCGCATCGACTGCGATGATTTCGTCGAGGGCCTTTTCGGCTTCGTCCAATTTCTGCTGGGACATGTAAATGTTGACTTTGTTCGCGAGAATTTCCTGCTTCTCGGCGCCTTCGGGATTGTGCTTGGCGATGAAGCTATCGACAGCTTTTATCGCATCATCAAGTTTTTGGGCCCGCATGGCGGTGCTCAGCTGCTTTTCGAGATCTGCTTTTGCAGCACGAAATTTTTGTTCCTTAACAAAACCGGATTCGTCTTTTGGATCGGCCTTTTCGATCGCTTCAATTGTATCCGAGTAATGTTTGTGATGCTGGGGTTCGAGTGTGCCGAGAGCCTCGACAAGAGCCTTGGCTTTGGCGACGCCTTCAAGCTTGTCGGCGGCTTCGAAGCTCTTCTTGAGATCTGTTTTTTTAGCACGAAGCTCGTCGAGGTGCTTCACGTAGGCTTCGGGACCTCCTTTTTGATACCCGGTTTGAGCGTATGGTTTTCCGCTGGCGTCGGTGAGGAGGATGGTCGGAAATCCTCGTGGCTCGTAAGTGCTCTTAAGCTCATCATTTTGCTTAATCGTCTTTTCGTCTAACTTCGATTTGTCCCTTGGGTAATCGAGTTCCACGAGGACGAATTTATCAGCGACGCCTTTCTTAAAGGGATCGTGTTGGAAGACTTCCTCGTTGAGTTTGATGCACCAGCCGCACCAGTCGGAGCCGGTGAAGTCGACGAGGAGGTCTTTGCCCTCTTTGGCGGCTTGGGCCTTCGCTGCTGCGAAGTCGCTGGTCCAGCCTTCTCCGCCGGCAAAGCTGAAGGAGGAGGCAAGAAGCGAGACGGCTGTAATGAGTGATATTGTTTTCATTTGTTTTGGCGGACGTGAACGTGCCATTTCTCCAAAACCATGCAACTGAATTGATTTTCTTGCACTTTCAATAGGTGTTCATTTGAATGGCTGTGATGTCATCTCTTGATCGCGCGCGGGAAGTTTTAAAGGAAGTCTTTGGATTCGAAGACTTCCTTGACGGGCAGGAAGTGGTGATCGGGGATATTCTCTCGGGACAGGACGGTTCGGTGGTCATGCCGACGGGGGGTGGTAAGTCACTCTGTTACCAACTGCCGGCGCTTTGTCGGGAAGGGGTGACCTTGGTGGTGAGCCCGCTGATCGCGCTGATGAAAGATCAGGTCGATGCTCTGGTAGAGCGGGACGTTGCCGTGACCTTGATCAACTCGACCTTAAGTTGGCCTGAGCAGAAGGAACGACTGGATGGAATGCGGCGGGGGGATTATCGACTGGTATACATTGCGCCGGAGCGATTTAAGGCCTCTTCGTTTATGGACGCCTTGAAGGATGTTTCCATCGAGATGGTGGCGATCGATGAGGCGCACTGCTTGAGCCAATGGGGACACGATTTTCGGCCGGATTACATGAGACTGGGGAAGGCGCTGGAGGCGCTCGGTCGTCCCCAGTGTGTGGCTCTCACCGCAACGGCCACGCCAATAGTGCGGGAGGATATTCGGAAGGTGCTGCAACTTCGTGAGCCTTTCGAAAATATCAGCGGCTTTGAGCGTCCGAATCTTAGTTTTACCGTGACGGCGGTGGAGAAGGTGGCGCAGAAATACGTACGACTGCAGAGGGTGCTGAAGGCTCACAAGACAGGGATCGTTTATTGTGCCACGCGAAAGAAAGTTGATGAAGTGGCCGAGACGATTCATTCTTGGGGGCTGAAGTGTGTCGCCTATCATGGTGGGATGAGTGACCAGGAGCGGGAAGATACCCAAAATACTTTTATTTCCAAAAAGGCGGACATCGCAGTGGCGACAAATGCTTTCGGCATGGGAATCGATCGCTCGGATGTGCGCTTCGTAGTCCACTTTGAAATCCCGGGATCGGTGGAGGCCTACTATCAGGAAGCGGGTCGAGCAGGACGTGACGGGGAGGCGGCTTTTTGTGAGTTGCTCTTCAATTACGCTGACACGCGGACGCAGGAGTTTTTTATCGATGGCGTGAATCCCGGCGCGGGGATGATTCGTGATGTTTATCAATACTTTCTCAATCGCGCGGACGAGAATTTTGAGACGCATGAAACCTTGGATCAGATCAAGGAGGCGATCGGGGCTAAGAATGGTATGGCGATCGGGGCGGCGCTGGGATCATTGCTGAGAGGTCGGTGGATCGAGCGCTTCGATGTGCCGGGATCGCGGGCGAAGGGGACGAGGTTACTCAAGCCGGATGTCGTGGCGAAGGATCTCGTGCTCGATGAAGCGGCTTTGGAGGAGAAGGAACGACGGGATCGCGAGAAGCTGGAGAAGATGGTCCAGTTTTGCTATGGCAATACCTGCCGTCAGCAGTGGGTCCTGGAATACTTTGGGGAGATCAATGCGCCGCTGTGCGGGAGTTGCGATGTCTGCCGGGGAGAGGAGAGCAGTGAACGAAGGGCGCCGACTGAGGATGAGGATTTGATTACGCGCAAATTTCTCAGCGGTGTGGCACGGATGTCACGCCGGACCGCGATGGGTTGGGAAGGCATCTTTGGGCGAGGGCGAATTGTGCAAATGTTGGTGGGGAGCAAGTCGCAGGAAGTGCTGCGCGTGCGATTGCATGAGCTGAAAACCTACGGAATGCTCAAGGAGCAAGGCACCGCTTATCTCAACGCGCTGGCGCGGAGTTTGCATGAAGGTGGCCTGCTGGTGACCAAGATGGGCGAGTATCCTCTCGTGACTCTCACTCAACGCGGCGAGCAAGTGATGTTAGGAAAGACCAGCTACGCTCTTGAGTGGCCGGTGCAAGGCGGGGGCTCTAAAGTGACGGATGATGGCGTGGTTTTGGAGGACTTGGGATTTGATGCGAAGCTTTATGAGCGATTGAAGGATGTCCGGAATCGCATGGCAAAAGCCGAACGCGTGCCGGCTTATGTCATCTTTTCAAATCAAACGTTGGAGCATTTGGCGAGGTTGAGGCCATCGACGATGGAAGCAGGTTTACTGGTGAAGGGGATCGGGGAAGCGAAAGCGACTAAATATCTCGAACCGTTTTTGAAAGTGATCCGGGAGGTGGATTAGTTATGCGCATTGTAGGTGCTTCATGCCTCGGTAGACCCAGACTTTTTCGAAGGCAAAGCGGCTAGGGTTGGAGAAGTAGGGCGCGGTCGCCGGAGCTTTCGAGTATGAGGCCTCCTTCGCGAGGGAGGCGGATGAGCAGGGGGAGAGAGTAGTCAGGAGAAGGGAGCTCGACACCAGTCCGAGCAGAATTCCTCCAAGAATGACACCAGGGATCATTTCTCCAATGATTCCGATTCCTTTCATTGGGTGTTTCTCATGGAAACTAAGGCCCCTCTTGCTCCCAGCGGCGGAGTTGTTGAGACAGGGACTTTTCCTTTTTCTTGTCTCTTGGGGCGTCGGCGTATTGCACGGCGTAGTGGTAGTCCAGGAGGTCAGTGGCGAAGGCAGGGGCCGCGATGAGATCAAGGTGCGTGCGGAGGGTGCGGCCGGCGGGCATGGGG
>JAKMEV010000102.1:0-7490 GCA_022425785.1 Akkermansiaceae bacterium
GAGGTGTTGAGGTAGACCCAATCGCCTTGGCGGAGGGCGTATTTGTCTCTGGCGGTGTTTTGGACAGTGGCGGTGCGGAGTGGCTTTTGATAATCCTTGCCGGTAAGGACCGGGAGTAGGTTGTAGCTGTCAATTGCCTCTTTGTTGTTGAGTTTGTATCCGGTAATCTTGGCGAAGGTCGCGGCGAGGTCCACTTGGCTGACGACTTCAGCAGAGTGGGATCGCTCTTTAATTTTCCCCGGCCAGCTGACGATAAAGGGAACGCGGTGTCCGCCCTCGTAGATGTCGCGTTTCAGTCCACGAAACTCGCCCGAGCTCCAATGATTAAATTTTTCGAGTCGGTCGAAGCCGAGGTTTTCCGCTCCGTTGTCGGCGGTGAAAATGACGATGGTGTTTTCAAGGAGCCCTTTTTTCTCCAATGCGGCAATGACCTTGCCAACCATGGCGTCGGTCTCGATCATGAAATCTCCGTAGAAACCAGCTTGGGACTCTCCGTGAAATTCCTTGTTGGGAACGATGGGGTAATGCGGGGAATTAAAGGCGAGGTAGGCGAAGAATGGCTCGTCCGCTTTTTGCTCTTCGATCCACTCGACGGTTTTCTTGGTGATGGTGGGGAGGATGTCGTAGGGATTCCAGCTCTCGGCCATCGGTCCGGCGCGAAAGCTGCCGGCACCGGCGAGCGGTTTTGACTTCATCACTGGCTTGGTTGGGATGGTGGCGAAGCGGTCGTTGTCGATCCAGCAGTAGGGTGGGAAGTTGATCGTGCCGTCGCCAAAGTAGCGATCAAAGCCTTGGTCGAGTGGTCCGTCTGGAAAGCGTTTGGTCCAGTCGTAGGATGCCGCCGAAGTTTGTTTTGGCTTTCCTGGCTTACGAATGGCGTCGAAATCCCAACCAAGATGCCACTTCCCGAAGCAACCGGTGCGATACCCTTGCTTCTTAAACATCTTGGCAATGGTGAAGTCGTCTGGTTCGAAGACGGTCTTCCCAAAAGCTCCCACGATACCATGAAAGCGGCGCCAGTGGTGCTGACCGGTGAGGAGCGCGAAGCGGCTTGGAGTGCAGATTCCGGAGGAGCTATGTCCGTCGGAAAAGCTCATGCCCCGACTGGCGAGACGGTCGATGTTCGGGGTCTGGATTTTGGCTTTGGGATTCCCGTAGGAAACATCGGCCACGCCCATGTCATCGGCGTAGAGGATGACGACGTTTGGGCGGCTTTCGGCCGCAAATCCAATATTCGAGAAGAGGGCGAGAATGCCGACGGCCTTTTTGAACATGTCGACTACTAGTCTTTCAGGAGCTGTCCTTCGACTGAAAAGTCAGCAAAGGTCAGACGGCCCCAATCTTCGTTGTGTTGATCGACGATCTGAAGAGAGACTGTTTTGCCTTTGAACTTGCTGAGCTCCCAAGTGGTTCGCTTGATCTGGGGTCCTCGCGCTCCGCCGGATTTCAAGAGAACTTTCTTGGTCTCAGTATTGACGAGTCTGGCGCAGAGAGAGGGGCGCGATTCCAATTCCAAGGGGAGTCTTGTGAAATCGAGATCGACTTTTGGGGGGATTGACTAATTCTCTGCCAACTCATGGCGAACGTCCCTACTACTGATCTCGTAGTCCTTTATGAAAATGAGGCCTGGCAACGGCCTCTCTTTGATGTTCTCGACCAGCGTGGTATTTCCTACGCCAAGTATGATCTTAAATCGGCGGCTTTTGGAGGGCACGAGGTTCCCAACGCGAAACTCTACTTTAATCAAGCAAGTCCGAGTGCCTACGTGCGTGGTCGGTCGCGAGTTGTTCCCTACACTCTGGCGTTACTTAGGAATTTAGAAATCCAAGGGGCGAAAGTTCTCAATGGTTACGATGTCTTCGCGTTCGAACTCTCCAAGAGTGCCCAGATTGCCCGGCTTAACGAACTCGGAATTGATCACCCTCGTTCGATCATGTTCAACGACGTTGAAGCCCTGTCGGGACGTGACGATTTGGTTTTTCCAGCGATGTTAAAACCGGAGCAAGGTGGCAGTGGCGCGCGGATGCACAAGGTCGACTCCCTTGAGGAGCTCCGTAGCCTCCTCGATGGGCAACCGGGGCTCTGGGAACCTGATCAACTTCTCTTGCTTCAGGAATATCTCCCGCATGATCCGGAGGTGGGCATTGTTCGGATGGAATTTCTGGGCAGTGAGCTTCTCTACGCGATGCGGGTTGTGACTCATGGCCGCTACAACCTTTGTCCGTCCGAAGCATGTAATCCCGCCGATGGAGGGGAAGGGGAAGCTTGTGCGATTCCAGCAGTGGAGGCTGAACCGGTTGAGTTTTATCCCTTTCAGGAGCTTCCGGCAGAGGCATTGGAAGCCGGAAAGAAAATCGTAGAGAATGCCAAGATGGACGTCGCCGGGATTGAGTATCTTGAAACTCCCGACGGCCGGCGTGTCTTTTACGACATTAATGCCAATTCCAATCTCCGTCGACCCATCGGTGAGGCCTTCGGTTTTGATCCCTTCGAACGAGTCGCGGATTATCTCGAGAAAAGGCTCAAGAGTTAGAGGTTTTTCAGTTGAGGGTCGCCGGTATCCTTCATGTGTTTGTGAAGGAGCTTTTGCATTTCGTTGATGCGCGGGGAGTGTTCGGCTTGATCGATCAGGTTGTTGAGCGAATCGGGATCGGATTTTGTGTGGTAGAATTCGTGGGGAACCCGGTGTGAGTAGAAGGCAACACGCTTGGCGAGGGCGGGATCGGATTTGGCTGCGGCGGTCATGGCTTCCCAGCTGAGGCCGCTGAGTGACTCGTTTCTGAAGTTGGTTTTGCCATCGTGCCAGCCATTCCAAATGTAGCGGTAGTCGCGGCCCACAACGGCACGCATGGTGTAAGCGCGTTTGCTGGCAATGGTGTTGATGTGGGTGAATGTATGGTCGCGATCCTCTTGGGTTCCTCCAGACAAGATCGGGAGAAAGGAACGTCCGTCCGTTCCTTCGAGCTGAGGGAGGCCGAGGGCCTCGAGGACAGTCGGGGTAAGATCGACTCCGCCGACGACGTGTTTGGTATCGACAGAGCCCGCTTTGGTTTTTCCGGGCCACCGGATGATCCAGGGCGTGTGGGTGGAATGATGCCAGCAATTGGTCTTGGCGAATGGAAGAGGCATACCGTGGTCGGACAGGAACATGACGATGGTGTTTTCTCGAAGGTCGGCATCGTCGAGTGCTTTGAGGACCGCGCCAGTGATGGCATCGGCGCGCTGGACTGACGAGTAATATTCGGCGAGCTCTCGGCGAATGTCAGGAAGGTCGGGAAGAAAACCGGGAACGGGGATCTTGGCGGGATCATAGATAACCTTGTCGTCCGGGAAACCACCGCCGTATTGGTGGGTTTTGTTTTTGTGGTCACGTTTTTTGGCATTTTCCTCCTGCTTACTCCCGATGAATGGGCGGTGCGGATCCTGAGAGTTGGCCATGAGGAAAAAGGGCTTCCCTTCTTTTTTTGCGGCGGCGAAGAATTGCGCGGCGCGTTTTCCGAAGAGTTCAGGGGAGCGCCCATTCTTTAGTTCGCGAGCGGCCACGATTTCATCGAATGAAGAAGCGCGAGACGGAACAACGTGTCCGTGTTTAGCCATCAGGCCGGTTCGGTAGCCCGCTTTCTTGAGGGCTTCGGGAAGAGTGGGAACGTCGGGGCGGATTTGATCAAATCCAAGTGCGCCTGAGTTGTGTGGGTAGCGTCCCGTCATCCAAACGGCGCGGCAGGGTTGGCAGATCGCGACGGTGACGTGGCCGTGTTGTAAACGGAGTCCCTCCGCCGCCAAGCGATCAATATTGGGGGTGATGTTGGGAATGGGATTTCCAAAGATGCCGACCGAGTCAGAGGACATGTCATCGACAGTGATCAGGAGAAAGTTGGTAGGGGTATCCTTGGACCATGCGGAGAAGACTGAGGCAAAAAAGAGGATGGAGACAAACAGGAGTTTCACAGGCGGTCAGGTTTGGTAAGGCGCGATCCTTGCAGGAAAAGCCATCGAGATCGATGTCAAATCTCATCGAAGGATGGGCATCCAAGACCTAACTTTGCGGGATGGAAAAATCCCCGGAGAGAAAAATGTTCCTCCTTTGACGGGCTACTTTTCCTTTCGGTAGAACAAGCGAAAGGCTCCCCAAATCAGCGGAGGAAGGCCGGCGCTCAGGATGAGAGCAAACACAGGGTGGTCGTTTCCGGTCTCACCAATCCAGGCGAAGATGAAGCCCATTGGAAAACATCCGGCACATAAGGCGGCCAAAAAACGTTTGAAGGGCATTTTGGTGATGCCGGCGAGGCAGGCCACAACTTCCGGAAGGACGGGCATCCAGCGGGAAAAGGCGACCAGCCATCCGCCGGTCTCGCCATGAAACAATCGTTCTCCTTCGGCGAGACCGTTTTCACCGGTCAGCCAAAGGACGGCTTTTCGACCGAGTTTATAAGCAAGTCCGTAAGCAAGGAGACCAGCCGCAATCGAGCCAAGGGCAGAAAGGAGCCCGCCAATAAACCAGCCGTATACCAGACCAAGGGCAGACATGACGACCGTTCCCAGAATTGGGAGGAAAAGATCGATGATGAGAAGGCCAATTCCCGCAGCCCAGGCCCAGTTTCCGGTTGAGCGTAACCATGACGCGGTATTTTCGAGAGACATGGACTCCTCGACTTGGCTTCCCCAAATCAAAAAGGGAACGATGACCATCGTGGCCAAAACAAGAAAGATCAGGAAGAGTCGCTTCATATTTTGAGGAATCGTGCTTACGATGAACCAGTTGATTTTTCATGAAACCCAAACCAGACCCCGTTAATCCCGCCCAACTTTACGACCTGGCCCATGCTGTGATCAAGGACGCAAAGTTTCCCATGCTCGCCACCGTGGATCAGGAAGCTCAACCCCGCATTCGGCCCGTGTCACCAGTTCAAGTCGATCCCGACTTCACGGTCTATGTCGCTAACCTGGCGTCTTACCATAAAACCTCGGAGATCGCCGAAAATCCGAAGGTAGAGTTGGCCTACCTCGCTTCCAATCATGATCAAATCCGAATCACCGGTAAAGCGGAAGTCGTCGTCGATGAGTCAACTTTGGTAGGTGTCTGGGAAAGCAATCCTCTTTTGAGAGTGTATCTGGGCTCTCCCGACAACCCCGAGTTTATTCTCTATCGGATCGTGCCCGGACAAGTCCGCTTTATGCGCGAATGGGCCCTCGACTATCACGAGGTGCCTACTCAGCCGAGTCAGGTAAGCATCTTGCCGGAGCCGTTCATTGAGTGACTCCGTTGTTGTCTCAAGCGAGCAGAAACCGGTATAGCTACTTGTTCAAGTAGATCAGCTTTGGTTTTTCCTTAGAGGCTTTAATCTCGGCGATGGCTTCGCGGACGATGCGGGCTTTGTCGGCGGTGAGACGACGTGGGAAGTCCTTTTCCTCGTGTTCGATATAGTGGAGGGATTTTTCAAGGCGGGGAAGAGCACGTTGGGCGTGGGCACCATAGGATTTGATCATCTTCATGATCGTGCCGATACGTTTTTCACTGGCGTGCTTTTTTTGAGTACGGGCATAGTCGGCGAGGAGCTCAATTCCTTCGCTGATGTGGTGTTTGGCAAAGAGTTCCAGGCCGCTTGTCTGGATGCCGTCGGCAAACATGATTCCGCTGGGAGCGGGAGTGATGATGGCTTCATGAATTGCGGGGAGGAGAGGTTTGAGTTCTTCGTAGGAGAGGTTTCGGTAGACCGATGAATAGCTGCTTCGTGCCCGTCCGTCTTCGTTCAGGAGTCCGGCCCGGACCGCTTTAAAGAGAAGTTCACGATCGACACCTTCCAGCGATTGTCCGAGTAATCCACCCCGTTGGTTGAAGAGAGCGAAGGACAGGTAGCGTTGCTCCATATTGCGAGGGTCGTTTTTGGGATCACTTTTGGTAAGACGCTCAAGAAGCATGGGGATGGCGGACTTGGCTGGTTTGCCAATCCCGGCGAGAGCATCGGCGGAAAGAACGCGAAGCCAAAGGTCTTCGGACTTGAACGATTCCAGGAGAGCGGGGACAGCCTCGGCTCCACGCCCTCGAATCATTTTGAGAGCCTGACAGGCACCGTATTGGGAATACAGGATTGAGGATTGGAGTAACTTGATGAGCTCTGGAGTGGGATTGCCCTTCTTCTTGCCTAGAGCTATTGCTGCGCGCTCGCGGACGGTAGGAGACCAGCTGGAGAGACTTGTGACGAGTTGTTCGACGGTAAGCGAATCGTAATGGCTATGACGGTTGTTGTTGGACCAGCCGCGGCCATCGTCGAGAAGGCTCTTGGCAGTGGCTCGATCGATTTGAGGAGCGGTGGACGGTTTGCGTCCGGTGAGGAAAGTTTTACGTTCTCCCTGTGCCATTCCGATGAGATAGAGTCCGGTACTGTCCCAGTTGCGATAGGAATCCGGACGGGCGTTGGGAGGTCCCTGGTGAAGAAAAGTGCCATCCCAACGACGGGCAAGATCGTAGTGCCAGGAGAATTCCTCGAGCCATGCTCCTGTGGCCTGAGGACCGGAGCGTGCGACGCCAGGAAGAGCCCAGAGCATGTTGAAAAATGGCCCGGTGTGTCCGGTGTCGCGTTCCGCACCGTGGCAGGCGACCGACATGCGGGAGAAATACTCGGCAGCCTGGGCCTTGCCTAAATAGTCGAAGAGAACCGCAGCCATGCCGTTTTTGCCATTGTCATCGTGGGTCTCGATCCAAGGCGAATGATCACCGTAGGGGATGGCTCCTTTGCCCACGTAGAACTGCAGGAATCGTTCGCTTTTTGCGATAGCTTCGTAAAGTCCCGGATCCTGCACTCCAGCCTGGCGGGCCAATACGAGAGAGTAGGTGAGCGGAATTCCCGGAGCGTTCATCATGCCGTAGCCGCCGAGGCGCTTACTTGTGCTATCGACAAATCCATGACCCCAGGAACCGACGGCGCTTTGACCATCGACGATCATTTTGGTGATGCGCTTCAACCCGTTCTTGACCATGGCGTCGTCTTTTGTAGCGAGAAGATATTCGGCCAGGAAGATGTTCACGTAGGCATAACTCCACGTCCGAACTCCGGATGATTGATCGTATGCGGAGAGGGCCTCTGCCTGTTTGCGCAGAAGGGGGAGGTATTTTGGGTCTCCGCTGGCAAGGAGAGCTGAGGCATTGAGGGCTCGTGTGATGATGTGCCCCTCGGTGGGAGCGCGTTCCATTTTTTCGGCAAGGGCCTTCCAGCCCAGCTCAAGGATCTTTCGCGACTTGTCACAGTTGAAGGGTGCGGTGGCGCTGTAGCTTCCGAGAACTCTTAGAGGAATGGTCAGGGTTTTCGTTTTCCCATCCCGCCAGCAGAGGAGGGAGAGACGACCTACCATTTCCGCCTCGGTGATCGCTTTTCCGAAGAGAGTGCGCGGATCGCCTTGAAAGGGAGTCTTCCCAATGCCGAGAATGACGTCGTCAACTTTTACAATGCCCTCGGACGGTGAGCCTTCATCGACTTTGGTGATTTTGATTT
>JAKMEV010000112.1:0-6922 GCA_022425785.1 Akkermansiaceae bacterium
TCCCAGCATATAGGTGTCACTACTGTAATTGGCGATATACTTTAAATACGGATAGGTAATTCCCCACCGCAATCCCGAAAATGTCAGGGTGATAAAAGCAACCACCAACATCACGACCAAGGGTCTGTTTTGAGCCAAAAATGCGACGTCCTTCCCAAAATGCGAACGCTCCTCTTTTGGGGGGGTAATGCGCTCCCGGGTGGTAGCGAAAGTATACAAAAACAAAACCGTCGCCATGGCCGCAAAGACCCCCATGGCAACTCGCCAGGCATCAGGATTATCCCGACCCCCGAATTTATAAAGCATCGGAAATAGAGCTAAACCGATAATCACCTGCGCGGAGAAAGCTCCCGCAAATCGAAATTTCGAAAGCGATGTCCGCTCCTCGGGATCCGAAGTAATAGTTCCCATCATTGCTGAATAAGGTACATTAATCGCCGTGTAAACTGTCATCAGGGCGATATAGGTGATGTATGCAAAAATCAGCTTTCCGGTAGGATCCAAATCCGGACCTAAAAATGTCAGGTATCCAATCAATCCATATGGGATCGCAATCCATAGCAAATATGGCCGGTATCTGCCAAATCGAGTCTTCGTGCGATCAGCCAATCCACCCATGAGAGGATCAGAGATGGCATCCCAAATTCGAGCCACCAAATACAAGGTGCCCACCGCGAGAGGATCCAAGCCCATCACGTCGGTAAAGTAGGTAATGAGAAACGCGTTCACGATGTGGAACACGAAGTTCGACGCGGTATCCCCGAGTCCGTAGCCGATTTTCTCTTTTACGGAGAGCTTGTTGGAAGGTTGAGAAGTCATATTTTTTAGGTTAGTAGATCAGCCAGCTTGCTGGCACTTGCACATCGATGGATGAAATTTTACCAGAGCGGCTAAGGATTTCCGAGCTTGTTTCGTAGTCTAGAATACCGTCGAACGCTTTTTCTTCGCCGGTGGAATATCGCACCCTCACGATTGCGGCATCAGTGCTTGTGTTACGATGGTAGGTCACGGCTGTTCCCGCAAATGTAAACGAGATAACACCAGCCGGAATCGCTGCCTGGTCGGGTCTGGCGCCAAGACCTTCAAATTCAGCGCTTCTCAAAAGACGAGGACGGAAAGCCAGCTGCCCCTCGATAAAATCGACCCCAAGCTCACCGAGACGACACAAGATCCCCTCCTTCACCTGACCTGTCAAACCGGGCTGTTGTGCCCCGGCTTGTCCGGAGCTGTGAGAGTAGGGCTCGGCTGGGAATGCTCCATATTGCCCGGGAGATTGACGATAGCCCAATCCGGCTTGCACCGAAAAGTAGGCCCCGGCAAATCGACGAAGTGTCTCGGCATCCGCTCCTTTCTCCATAGCTTCGAGAGTTACTTCCTGGGCAGCGACCATCAGCTTGGAAACCATGTGCCAATAAACACATCCCAAACCCTCGTATCCAAACATCGAGCCGCTTCGACCAGTGAACATTTGATGCTGGAAAACACTTTCATAGAGCGCTTCGATTTCAATTTGGTCTTCCGAAGAAAGCCCCTCAATGGCATTCATCGCGCCATTCAATTCGTAGCTATTCGTCAAGGAATGATGGAAGCGATAACCTCCCTCCGGATCTCTCACCACGAGACGCTCATCTCCGTTCACGATCATCTCAGCGAGCGCCTCCACCTTCGTCACCTGATCTTCGCCAAGGTGATTCATTTCCATGAATCGGGGCAACTCACGATCAGGATAAAGTAAATAGGTTGGATGACGTTGTGAACGAAGGTCACTCGAAGGAAGGGCTTCAAGCAAAGCCAGGGACTCATCAGAATCGAGGCATCCGGAACTCAAAATAGCAACCTGCCCTTCCAACATTACCGGAAGACGACGGAGTCCCATCCTCTTTTCCTCACGCCCAATCTCAAGGACATTGTATGCATGCCACAGTCCATCCTTACGCTGATTGCTTTGCAAAACCTGCTCGATCGCACCCTCGGAATGATCCAGAAACTCTCGCACTGAATTCGCCGCATAGGACACCGGTTCCTGATCTTCCGGATGAACAACCTCGTTACGGTATTGCTCAAGGGCGAAGCCTACTTCCTCCACGAGAGAATAAACTCCCTCCTGGCTATTGAGATCCTGTTTCTGCCATCCCGCGCCGGAAAAGGCTTTGCTCATCGCTTGAATCAAAGACACCAATGGGCGGGAAATGAGGAACTCTTCCGGGCTTCCTTCGCCCAGCAGATCCTTAAGAAATTTCACATAACGCAAAAGATAACCCGTGGTCACTACCGAAAGGCCACATCCCGCAAGAGCATTGTTGGCATCATTCCATTCGGGCTTCTGGGTATTCATCCAGACTCCACCTCCGGGAACAAGGTTCGCCAGCTTTACGAATGCCGGAATAAGAAGCTTTTCCGTCAAAGTCGCCCTCACCAATTCCCCCGATGAATTTCTCAGCAAAAGCCCATCGGCTCCGACTTTCTCTCTCAAGGCCATCAACCTCTGATGACGCTCGACATCGAACTCCACCGTGTCGCGTGGATCAGCCACGATGTTGGCCCAAGACTTCAGTCGATAAGGCACATCAGCAAAAACATAAGCCGGGGTATTCAAGCGCTCCGCCAATCGATCAGGTCGAATTTTGGCTTCCAGTTCGAGGAGCTTGAGCAAGTAAATGATCTGATGATCACCCCAATAACCAATCGAGACCCAGGGATCATCCTCATCCGGGGCTTCCCAATCAATTCCCTTCGAAGTAATCCGATAAGGATTATATCCGTCGATCGTAGAGGCATTGAGGAACTTGGAAATGAAGCCATCGATAAAATCAGGATAACTCCAGGCAAGGGCTTCCCAGTTTTGAAAGATGTCGCGCCAGTTCCCCTCAAAATGATGCACCGCTTCTCCCGCCTCATCCTTCACGCGGATATCAAATCGGTTCCAAGGTCGGCTGGGGTCGCCATGTCGACGACTCAACACGAGAGGCAAATATTCTTCTGCCAAACGAATCAAATCAGCATCACCCAGTGAAGAAGCCAGCGTCAATAACTGGCTCCGCTCAAGCACCTCGGGCAAGCCATTCAACCCTTCACCATGCAACTCGATCAACTTGCCATGATGCACTCCGAGGTAACTTAAAAATTGCTCTTTACGAAAGGTCGCTCCCCTCTCGGGCACACCTCCCCGAAGAACATTACAAAGAACATTGTAGTAGTGATAAAGCGCGGCATCCCGGTCGGCGGTTTGTTGAAAGCCATCTGAAGAAGCGACAACCTCCCGCAAACTTTCACGTCCCTCCTGCAAATCAGATTCCAACCCGGCACACAAGTGATCGGGGTCAGCCAGACTCTGCCTGAGTTCTGCAATTTCAATCTGGGTCTGCTCAATCTCTGCCACCATAATCCACTCACGGGACTCTCCCGGCTCAAGCATCAACTCACCCGCCAGGAATAAACAACCTCTCTTGGCACGCACCCGGTCGGGGGCCGCAGGTGACTTTCCTTGCAAAAACTTTTCGGCATCCCGGCGACAAAGAAAGCGTTGCGCTTCCTCAAAACCCTGCGTCCACACCGTGGTAGCCCGGAGACATTCGAGAGGAATTGGCGCGTCCACAATGCCCGACGCCAATCGATGCACGAGCAAGCGCCCGTCGCATTCCAATTCGCTCATCTTATAAGCATCGGCCAAGCAGCTGTATTCCAACTGCATCCGGCTATCGATACCGGACGGGAGAAAATTGTCCAAACCATCGACGAGCTTCAGTGATCTAGCCTCATTACCTTCGTTGCTGATTTTGACTTTTCGAACAAAGCCATAGCGATCCGAGAGCATCCAGCGATAACTCACGCGCAAGCCCAGCTCTTCGTGAACCTCATCGAACATCAGCTCATCGCCCAGAGCACTCTTCAAGAGACGTCGTTTGATCGGCACCAGTTGCGCAATCGATGGGCGAAAAGGATTCCAAAACTGACCTTCGGAGGCAATCGCAGTCCAGGGTCCGGTGTTATTCCAGTTATCGATAATCTTATCGACGGTGTAGTAGGGAAAGAGAGCGGATTCCGGCGAGCGTCTTCCCGCACAAGGAGCGCCATCGCTACTACAGAAAAACCACTGCTCCCCCGCGCTGACGATATTGAGAAAGAAAGGATCAAACGACTCCATCCCATCAATCACCACATATTCCCGCCCCGATTCCACAATCCATTGATTTGCAGACGAAAAGTCTGCCTCGGGAACTATTCTGTCAGAAGATTTCATCTCTGTCGTCGTCATCACTATTCACTTTACTTGAACCATCAGGACCAAAGGTCTCGCTGAAATCATGTAACTTTATGCAACAGTAAAGCGATGAGCTACGACAGCAAGCGCAAAACAACCATTTGAAGTTTTAATGCAATTTGATGCAATAACCACTTGCAATCTTTCAAACATCGCGCAAGTTTCAACCTCAACTTATCAACGAACCATGAAATATCTTATCTATCCGAAACTCATTCTCAGTCTCGGTCTCAGCGCCAAGGCCGACCTTTTCCCGAACGGGGATTTTGCCACTGGAAATGACGGAACTTGGGAAGAAGCTTCCGGCGCAGGAACTTACGTCTACGACTACCCCGCCACCGGCGGAAACAACGATCAATACGGCGTCATCGACCACACCGCCAATGACGGAGGATATGGAATCTGGGTGACAAACGGCGGAAGCATTCTCACTTTGGCCTCTCTCGGACTCACCGCAGGAGAATCTTACAACTTCACCCAAGACATGATTCTGCTCGGCGGCTCCGACATTGGCGGCTTCAAGTTGGATTTCTTCAATGGCCCCGACGGAGCTGGTTCAACCGGAGACATTCGTATCGACATAATCGGTGATGGTTCGACTTGGGAAACCTACACCTACCCCATCACCATTCCCAGCGGAGTGGACGGCATCAAGGCGGTTCCTCTTTGGGGAATCGGTTCGGTTGTGGGCTTCGACAATATCGGATTTGATCCAAATCCAATCGTCACCCTCCCCATCCCCAATAGCGACTTCGAGAGCGGATCAATAAGTTGGCTCGAACTCAAGGGAGGCGCAGCTACTTTCAGCTATCCTTCAACCGGAGGAAATCCCGACGGATACGGCCTTATTGAAAATGACACCAATTGGGCCATCTGGGTCGCCAATGGAGGCTCTCCCATCACCCTCGATGCCCTGGGTATCAATTCAGGCGACATCGTGACCTTCCAACAGGACATGAGAATTTTCTCAGGCGCCGATATCGGCACTCTTAAAATCGAGTTCCTCGACGGAGACACGTTCCTCAGTGACTCCGGCGAAGACCGCCCCGACATCATTGGTGATGGATCGACCTGGGAAACCTACTCTTTCCCGGTTACCATTCCTGACGATGCAGATCGCGTCAAAATCGTTCCTGTTGCCGGAGCCAACTCCTCGGTTGGCTTTGACAACATCACCTTCACCACCAGCCCCCCTCCCCCGGCACCCGGTGAGTTGACCAGCCCTGAAATTGTCAATGGAACTATCGTCGAGTGGATCGCTAACGATGACCAAAAAATCCATCAACCCCAATTCTCCCAAGATGAAGTAACCTGGACCAACTTCGGAACACCCATCGTAGGTGACTCCGTGCAGGAAGCCTTCGACCCGAATGGCGCGCCGTTCTATCGCGTCGTCGTTTCCGAACCCGTCGCCGGCGAAGCTCTTGTTAACGGAGATTTGGAATTGAGCAACTTCGGAGATCCCGCCTGTGCTGAATCCTGGAACTGCGTCGGAAGCCAGGCAGCGACCTTGATCACCACCGATTCATTTGGAGGTTCAAACTCACTCCGTCTTGCGGTGCAAAACGACGGCGGCGCCGCTCCTCAAACTTCTGAGATTCAACAAAACATCATCGATGCCGGAGGATCCATCACTCCAGGAGAAACCTACAACTTCTCCTTCAGAGCAAAGCAGATTTCCAACGGAGTCAGCTACGTGCAAAACTTCCGTGTCCAGTGGTTGGCTGCCGGAGGGGCAGAAGTCCCCGGCGCCGCTCCCTTTGTCCCCTTCTCTGGTGGCAATGGCACTTGGGACGAGATTACCCAGCTTAATCTCGTTGCCCCTCCAACCGCTGAAACTGCCTTGATCCAGATTTTTGGAGCGACCGGCGCTGTCGCCGGAGAAGAAGCCAAAGGTGAAGTCTTGATCGATGAGCTTACACTCGCTCCGGGATCAGCCACTCCCGACACCTTCCTCACCACCACCCAGGCCCCTGGCATCGGTGTTCAATTCCCGACCGAGGCTGGAGTGAATTATCGTGTAGAAGAGTCCGAAGATCTGGAAGAATTCTTCCCTCTCGGAGCTCCTTTCGTCGGAAACGGTGAAAATGCAGCCATTGGTGAGGATGATATCCAGGCATCCAAGTATTACCGCGTCATCGAAAACGCCATCATTCCAGAGTAAATTTGGGACTCGTGCAATTTAATGTAACTTTTCTCTTTCTCCCCAGCGATAAATTGATACAAGTAGGACCACACGCACAAAGGAGCCAGTAACGGTTTTCGCACACAACAACATCCACAACGGCAATATCTTTCGAGATGTTGCCGTTGCTGGTTTCTAAGAGGGTCAACGACGCACCCACTTCGTCACCATCGACACGGTCCACTGAAACTTCCGCGCCGTTTCACGGATCAGAAAAGGCTCGTCCGCCTTCCCGACCAACTTGAACTCCTCCCCCAACTCCCTCTCCAGCCACTCAGCTGTCGAACCCGAAGGCCAATTCTCCCTTGAGGTAAATTCCTCCAGCCAAGTGCACGGCGTTGCAAGAACCAACTCCCCACCCGGCTTTACCAAAGCCGATAGCCGAGAGAGAAATCGCCGCGGCTCAGGGAGGCGGCACACCAAGTTCGCCGCATGCACCCGATCAAAGGCACCTAAGTCCTCTCGCAGTCCCATGG
>JAKMEV010000115.1:0-2319 GCA_022425785.1 Akkermansiaceae bacterium
CTCCACGCGGTGATAATGACGATAATTAGGGAATTTGAAATTTGAAATTTTACCAGTCGGGGCTACGTCTCCTTCAGCCATGCGACTTCCAGTCCTATTCGCCGTTACGGTCGTTCTTTTCACGAGCTGCCAAGAAAGCGAGAAATCTATTCAGGTGACCGAAACCCGTGTGTTGACGTTGTTTGATCAAAAGTATCCCGGAAACCTACGTGACCGTCCACCCCTGAGTTGGCGACGGATTCCGCCGACGCAATTTCGCGCGGTGAATTTTGTGGGCGGTCCGGATGAGTCGGTGGAGATTTTCGCGGGGAACAGTAATGGAGCCGGACTGAGCAATGCCAACCGTTGGCTGGGGCAGTTTGGCTTGTCTCCGGTGCCTGATGAATCGACCTTTGCTTCGATTGAAATTTTAGGGCGTCCGTCATTATTGGTGGAGGCGAGAGGAAGCTACAACCCCGGAATGGGTGCAGACGCCTCGGAGGGATTTGCCTTGTTGGGGGCGATTCGTGAATCGGGCGGTGATGTGTTGACCTTTAAAATGGTGGGGCCGGCTGAAGCCGTGGAAGGGATGCGGAATGAATTCATTGCTTACTGTGAATCGTTGGAAAATGTTGATTTGCATATTATTAAGGAAGAGTCCGAAACACCTGAATCATGAGTAATTCTTCACCTAAATCCCTGGGCCAAAAAATCTGGCGAGTCATCTCAGGCTTTGAGATTGCCGTGGTCTGTTTGGGGCTCTTGTTCCTGTTGACATTCTTTGGCACGATCGAGCAAAAGTGGATCGGGCTTTATGCCGTGATCCAGAAATATTTCGACATTGATTCTTTTCTGGTTTTTCCATCGAGAGGTGATGGCAAGTTTATTTTCCTGCCGCTACCCGGCGCCTACTGGGTGATGGTGGTGCTTTCGATCAACATGTTTTGCGGTGGCTTGATCAGAGCCCGCAAGGGATGGAAAACGGTGGGAGTGTTGATTAGTCACTTTGCCATTCTATTCATGTTGGTTGCGGGTGCCGTTTCTAGCTTGTCCAAGGTGGAGGGGCAAATGTCGGTGTATCAAGGTGAGAAATCGGACTTCGCCCAGAAGTATCACACCACGACGATAGAGGTCGCGAAGCTCGACGAAAAAGGGCAGCGCCTGTCTCCCAAGATTATTCCATCGGAATCATTACGTTCGCTTGAGAGGGATGATGTTCTTCGCGCGGAATTCCCGGACGAAGGTTTCACCATGGACATTACCGGGATGTTGGGTTCATCCAATATGTTCATGGAACGGACAGCAGAGGAAATCGATGAGGACGGTCCGGTCGTGGATGGTTTTTTCCTGAGAGAGGCAGAGTATAATAAAGAGAACGAGTTAGCCAACATGGCCGGGTGTTATGCTACGGTGAAGGACAAGGAGGGGAACGAGATTCAGGAGTTGATTCTCTGGATGGGGAACCCTTCACCGGTTTCCTTTGTGCACAATGGGCAGCGCTATTTGGTAACCTTAACGATGGAAATCTGGCCCATGCCTTTTGAGGTCGAACTCCACAAGTCAGTGGGCGAGTATTATCCGGGCACGCGGAAGGCGAGCACCTTTGAGAGTACGATTACCAAGGTCGCGAATGACCAGCGGGAGGACTACAAGATTTTCATGAACAATCCCATGCGCCACGGAGGATTCACTCTTTTCCAGGCCAATTGGTCGGATACGGGCGGCAAGCCGTTCTCGGGTTTCGCGATCGTGACCAACCCATCTGACAAGTGGCCCGAATATTCCCTCTATGTTGCCACGGTGGGGCTGCTGATTCATTTCCTTTTTATGTTGTTCCGATTTGCCGGAGGCAGTTCCAGATCCCGTAAATCCTAAGAATCATGAGTCAAAATCATTTAGAGAAAACCCGCGGACTTCGCTGGGGACTAGTGGCCTTTTTACTGCTGATCGAATTCAGCCTGATCGGGGTGGGGATCAAAGGGAGCGTTACTCCCACCGAGGTGCGCAAGATCGACGGTTATAATCCATGGAGTGAAGAGGTGATCGAAGCGGCTCGGGATATTCCGGTTCAGGATGGCGGCCGCATCAAGCCTCTCTCGACCTTCGCGCGTTTTCAGATGCTGTCCTACCACGGAGCAGTGACGATGAAGATTAAGTCCGGTGGTAAGAAGCGCACGATCACTCCGACCGAGTGGCTTCTCGATTGCATTTTCCGGCCTGAATTGGCGAATGAACTGCCGATCTTCCGGATCGATGACTCGGAAGTGTTGCATCGTTATGGGATTGTTCCGAAAGACCGTCGAGCCCGTCTGAGTTTCAATGATCTTTTGGATGATTACG
>JAKMEV010000137.1:0-2325 GCA_022425785.1 Akkermansiaceae bacterium
TCATGGAGAAACCGCTGCCAGGCAATGATTTGCTTGATGGTGTTTCGCCCGAGGTGGTGTCAGAGGCACAAGCTCAAGCCGACGCAGTTTACGAAACAGCCGGTCGTTTACGAAATTTGAAAGCCGAGTATCGGGTGGCAGCCCGCAAGGATGTGCGCTTTGTTGCAAAGTCCGGACCGGCGTGGTTGGAAGACGAGGCTGCGACGATCGCTTTGTTGGTTGGTGCGGAATCGATCACCCGTGATGAATCCTACGTGCCCGAACAAGGGACTCCGGGAGCTGTCACTGCTGCGGGAGAGTTGTTCATGCCACTCGACGGATTGATCGACGTGGAGGCGGAGAAGTCCCGCTTGGACAAGGAAATCGAGAAAGTTCAGAGGGAGGTGGGCAAATGTCGCGGGAAACTGGGTAACGAGAAATTTGTCGCTAATGCCAAGCCCGAGGTCGTTGAGGTTGAGCGAGGACGCCTTTCCGAATGGGAAGGAAGGCTTGAGCAGCTTCAGGAAATGCGGACAAATCTCGGATAGCGAGAATTGTTCTGTTCAGAAGGCTCAAAAGACTCTTTTTTACCATTTATCCAGATGACGGAAATCACGGAAGGTATTAGCGATATCCAAGGTTTAACCGAGGAGTCCCGCGAACTCCTGGAGGCCACCGGCGTCGAGAGCCTGAAGGTTCTTGCTGAAAGTGACGCACATATCCTTTTCAGTGAGATGGAGCAGGCTAATGGAATGTTACAGCTGATGCCCACTTTGCCCGCAGCTTCTGAAATCCAGTTGTGGATTGAACAATCGAGGAACCTTCTTGATTACCACCCTGCGGTGGGAGTGCATCGGATGGAGTCCGTCGAGGAAGGCCCAGAGAAGGAAGCGCCAGAGGTTCTTCATGCTATTTCGATACCTGTAGCGCACATGATAAAGCAGAAAATTTCTGTGAAAGATATCCCTGCGATGGACTCATTCGTTGAGGAGGGGGAAGAGGAGCCAGTTCGTCTGAAGTTTGAAGTCTCCGAGGGAAGTCATGATCTCTCTCAAAATGCCGGGCTCCCTCCGATACTGGATGCTCCAAAAGGTGCGCCTCCAAAGGTGGTTCACATTAAGCCCAAGGCGAGAGAGAAGGTTGAAATAAAACCAATCCTTTCCGGGGATCGTGATAAGGCCACCATTCAGCCGCTTGTTTCCGATAGTGCTAATATCCGGAAGGCGCCAAGCACCGGACTAAATGCCGGCAAAACCCCTCATTCCCGAGGATACATTCGGGGCGTTCTTCACCCACAACCAATTCGGATTAGAATTGCGGCAATTCTTACCATCATCACCATGATCATGCTTCCTGCCAGTATGGTGGCCGGAGTGTTGCTGCTCCTCAATTACCCGGTCTGGATCGCTTGGATTCCGCTGGGGTTCGTTGTAGTGGCCTTGCTTTATTTTATGTTCGCCCGGGGGATGAGTTGTCGCATTTGCGGCCAGCCGATTTATGGGACCAAAGCATGCCGCAAGCATGTGAAGGCTCACCATATCAGGTTTTTAGGGTATATTTTCCCAACCTGTTTCCATGTTCTCCTCTTTAGCTGGTTCCGCTGTATTTATTGCGGAACATCAGTACGAGTGAAGGAGTAGGATTCATTCTCTGTTTCGGGAGTCAATGAGGATGGTAACCGGACCATCGTTGGTGAGTGAGACCTCCATCATTGCTCCGAATTCTCCACGGCCGACCGGCTTGTCGATCTCTGTGGATAAGGAATCACAAAAACTCTCATAAAGGGGTTTGGCGTGCGCTGGTTGCGCAGCCTTGATGAAGCTGGGCCGATTACCTTTCTTGGTGCTGGCATGGAGCGTGAACTGACTGACGACGAGAGCTTCCCCGGAGATGTCTTTGAGGGAGAGATTCATTTTACCTTCGGAGTCATCGAAGACGCGCATCTTACTGATCTTCCCGACCAACCAGGTGGCATCATCGAGAGTATCTATTTCCTCGATTCCGAGGAGGACAAGAAAGCCCGCGCCGATTCTGGAGATGACCTTGTTCGATACCGAAACATGTGCGTCGCTGACTCTTTGCAAAACCACTCTCATCGGAGGGGAGTGTCTCGATCAGAGGATTTGTTTCAAGCGCTCTTGCCATCGATTATAGACAAACCCAAGTGCCAAGAGTCCAAGGCCAAGCGTGATGAAGCTGAGAATGCGGGGAAGTGGATCGAGATTAATAATATCGACGAGCATCACGCGTCCCAGACTGAAGAGCAGAATGACGAGGGCCGAGAGACGAAATGCACGGCTTCTCAAAAGCAATCCTGTGAGCAGAAGCACGGTTCCGGTAATCGCC
>JAKMEV010000090.1:0-11301 GCA_022425785.1 Akkermansiaceae bacterium
TTTCCCCAGGCGTAACGCGCATTGCGATCAATCGAACTGAAGACACATTGCGGATGGAATTTATCCATGAAGGCGCATGGGCCGAAGTCGATGGTTTCCCCGGAAATGGCGCAGTTGTCGGTATTCATGACGCCATGGATGAATCCCAACGACATCCAATGCACAACCAGCGAAGCATGTGCTGCGATGACCGCACGAAGGAGCTCGATGGGATTACTAGCTTCAGGATAGTGGCGCTCGATGGTATAGTCGGTGAGAATCTGAAGCGCTTCTACATCATTGCGGCCATAGAAGTATTGAAAGGTTCCCACACGAATGTGGCTTGCCGCGATTCTCGTGAAGATCCCTCCGGGTTCCGGTCCGTGTTGACGATGAACGGGTTCCCCGGTCGAAACCGCAGCCAGAGCCCGGGTGGTGGGAACACCCAGGGCCGCCATCGCTTCGCTCACGATGTATTCCCGGAGAACGGGGCCGAGGGCGGACCTACCGTCACCGCTACGGGAGAAAGGCGTGGGTCCAGATCCCTTGAGCTGGAGATCGAATCTTTTGCCCGATTGATTCAGAAGTTCGCCGATGAGGAGAGCTCGTCCGTCTCCGAGCTGCGGGGAAAAGTTACCGAACTGATGACCGGCGTAGGCTTGGGCAAGCGGCTCGGCGCCCTCGGGAATCGTATTCCCGGAAAAGAATGCCAGGCCCTCGGCTGACTTGAGCTCATTCGGGTCGAGCGAGAGCTCTTTAGCCAGAGATGTATTTATTCTGATGACTTCGGGGGCGGGAACTTTTGAGGCCTCCTGTTTGAAATAGAATCTCCCGGGAAGTTGCGCGTAAGTATTGTTAAAGGGGATTCGCATCGGACTGAAGATGCGCCAAGAGGGGAAAAACGCAGCATTAATTCTGTATGTTCCGCTTAATCATGGTGGTAGACGGTGTGCTATACCATTCCCGCGCACTTTTTCCTTTCCCTGATGCTTCCGTCAGACAGCATACCCCCTCATGAAATTCACTTTGATTTTCGCAATTGCACTGGCATTCGCTACACCGATATTTTCCCACGAAGGGCACGATCACGCTTCCGGAGTCGGAAATGTCATTACTACCGCGACGGTGACCGGACCGGAGGGTCATCAGTTTGTTACGGTGCCGGGGTGGGGATCTCTTCCCAAGGAAAAAAATATCGGTCCTCTTCACGGGGATCTGGCGGTGTTGAAATCGGGTAATGTCTATGTCTCTCTGGAGTCAAAAGCAGGCATTGCGGTATTTGATCGGCATGGAAAGTTTATCAAGACACTCAAACCCGGGCTTCAACAATTGCACTCTCTTATCGCAATCGAAGAGAACGGCACGGAGTTTCTCTGGGGCGCGCAGGTTAAGCAAAACCGCGCCGTGAAAGTCGATCTGGAGGGTAATATCGTATCGACACTCCCGAATGAAAAGACGGGGGACCTTGAAGGTGGAATGGGAGGATTGACCGAGGTGTTGGTCGGGCCCAAGGGACATATCTATTTTTTTATGGGCTATGGCTCTAAGAAAATCCACAAGCTCAAGCCCGACGGCACTCTTGTGAAAACCTACGGAGGGAAAGGGAAGGGCAAAGATCAATTTACGGCCTGTCATGGTGCTGCGATGGTTTACCGCTTTGAAGAGCCACGTATTTTGGTTTGTGACCGCGACGGTCGTCGCATGATGCACCTCACTCTTGATCTCACTTGGATCGGGATTTACGGCACCACTCCAATGCGTCGCCCGGCTGATGTCGACGTGCAAGGTGACTACGCTGCGGTTGGCGAGATTGAAGGACGCGTCATTCTCATGGATAAGGAAGGTAAGGTCGTGGCTGCTCTTCTTGATAATCCAAACGAAAAACAATGGGCCACCAACGGAGTGCCTGCGCATCAGTTGCATGACAGCGCATTCTCCGCTCCCCACGGAATCAAGTGGGGCCCCCAGGGTCAGATTTACGTTTCCGAATACAGTAAGGTAGGCCGCCTTGTCGCGCTCTTCCCCAAGAAGTAACTTACTCCTAAAATCATGATAGAATTAGAAGACTTTTTTGAAGATGTCATCGGCAAGACTCTTCGGGGAACGGGGATGGCTGATGGTGTGTTGTCCTTTCTCACCAACGTCGAGGAAGACGTTATCGCAAAATTAAAAGACGGCGAATTCGACGAAGCGGCCGTTCGTGCAATTGCCCCTTCGCTGGGGCTTGATGCCGATACTCTTGTGGAACTGGCCAATCGTTCGTGGCGTCCCGAGGAGGTCAATCTCGACGGGCTGAAGCAGTTTAATACTGACTTCGACGATGAGATGACGGTGAATGCTTACCTCATCTGGGACGACCAGACAAAGGAGGCTGCCCTCTTCGACACGGGTGCCAATGCTGACACCGCTCTTGCTGCGGCGAAGGAGTTGGGTGTTGAAATTAAGACGCTTTTTATTACGCACACTCATATTGATCACATCATTGATCGGGAGAAAGTGATTGCGGCTAATCGCGGGATTCGAGTTCTCGTGAATGGAAAGGAACCCGTCGCTGGAGCCGAGCGTTTTGCTGCCGGTGATCCCTTTTCCATCGGAACACTTCGCGTTTCCACGCGTCTTACTTGGGGGCATTCACCTGCGGGAACGACTTACGTTGTTCATGGTCTCGACCGTCCGGTTGCAGTTGTCGGTGATGCTCTTTTTGCCCAATCGATGGGTGGAGGGGTCGTTTCCTTTAAAGATGCGCTTGCAACAAATCGTGAACAGATTTTCACTCTCGAAGAGCAGACTGTAATCTGCCCGGGACATGGTCCCATGACTTCCGTGGTGGAAGAAAAAGCCCACAATCCCTTCTTTCCAGAATTCAAATAAACAAACCAACTACCTAATAACCGAACACATGAGTAAAGTAGCATTTGTCGGCGTCGGCCGCATGGGAGCCAATATGGCTCGTCATCTTCAACTTGATTGCGGACATGACATCACCGCTGTTTATGATGTCAACAAAGAGGCTTCTGCCGAGATCGCAGCAGAGCTGGGAGCAAAGGATTGCACCACTCTTGCCGAAGTGACCGAAGCGGCGGAGATCATCTTCACTGTCGTCACCAACGACAACGCAATGCGAGCCATCTTCCTTGGTGACGGAGATAACCTCCTCGTTGACTCCTCCGGAAAGACCTTCATCAACTGCGCGACTTTATCGCCCGGTATTCACAAAGAGGTTTATGCTGCCGGTAAAGCTGTTGATGCCGACGTTCTCGAGGGAGCGATGGCTTCTTCAATTTCACAGGCCCGCGAAGGGTCGCTTTTCCTCATGATTGGTGGAGACGAAGGGGTCTTCAATACTCACAAGGAGATTCTCGACCAACTTTCCGTGAATCTCAGCCTTTGCGGTGAAATTGGCAAAGCCGCCGAAGTGAAGGCTCTCGTTAACATGGTGATGAACATCAATACTGCCGGCCTCGCCGAAGGTCTTGGTCTCGCCAGTGCCCTGGGAATCGACATCGATTTGATCTGTAAAATCTTCTCACAGACCGGCGCGAATAGTCGTGTTCTTGAGACCGATGCGGAAGATATGCGCGATCGTGATCACGAATGCTGGTTCTCTGCTGAACACGCTGCCAAGGATTCCGGGATTGCCCAGGATATAGCCAATGGTCTTGGAGTTTCACTTCCAGTTAATGACGCCACCAAAGCCCAGTATGACAAGATGGTATCCGAAGGCCTCGGTGAATTGGACAAGTCCGGCATCGCCGAACTGACCTTCCCGGGACGTCATTCTTCCTAATCGGGAATACTTTCGCGAAAAGCCCTCGGTTGATCCCGGGGGCTTTTTTTTTGGATTTTCCGGTTACTTTAGGTGCTTGCGAAAATGTGCTGCTGCTTTGCTCATGCCCTGGTCGAACCGTAACAACCGAGGTCGTAGTAGCCCTGGTCATCGACGAGAATGAAAATGATGTTGGGTGGTCGTTGGTCTCCGAAGAGCTGGCTGATTAAGGAAATGAGAAGAGTGATTTTGAAAATACGCATATTAGGTTCCTTGGGAGGAGCCTCGATGGTTTTCAATGATTGAGTGGAAAGCCGATGAAACTCGTGAAGTAGGAGTTGTCCGGGGAGAGGAGCTAGTTCATGTCTCCTGAAGCATAAATGACCAGAAGGCTTCTCCTTTGGCAGGGATTTCGCATTTGGGGAGGGAATTGCTTAATTTAGTTAAAGATAGATGGGCTTGCCGAGTTCCTTCTGATTGCTAATCTGCTGTCGTGCCAGAGGGGTATCAGGAAATTTTAGGACTAAGAGTCGAGGTTGAAGAGGTGATCTACAATCCGAATCTTGAGGCTCCGGAAGAGAGGCCTTACCCCTTTGTCTACTTTATCTCGATCATCAATGACTCGAACGAGGCTCTTACCATTTGGGGGCGGAAGTGGATTTTGAAGGATGTGACAGGAGAGGTGATGGTGGTTGAGGGGAGTGGCGTCGTTGGGGAAAACCCGTTTTTACTTCCGGGAGAACGATTCTCTTATAATTCCTACCACGTTATCGGAAAGGACAGTCGAGTGAGTGGTTCTTTTTTTGGAACTTCGGAACATGGCGCGAAAGTCAGGGTAACCATTCCGGGCTTCAACCTGGTTGTGCCGGATTCGATATCCTGAGGTGTCGGGATTCCGAGATGATTTCGTGCATGGCAATATCATGGGGGTCGCTTGGGAGCATATCTTGAATTTGAAGGTCGAAGGCCACACCTATCAGACGAGCTTTAATGGTCTTTGCGAGATAGCGGTCGTAGTATCCACCTCCCTGGCCAAGCCGTATTCCTGATGGCGAAAAAGCGATTCCTGGGCAGATCAGGGTATCGAGATTGTCGGGGAGAATTTCGGGGGCGGATGGCAGGGGTTCCAGAATACCAAACTTTCCGATGGTCAGATTACAGTGACTGGTGACCTCGTGGAAGGTCATCGACCCATGCCCGGTGACTCTTGGGAGGAACCATTGGATTTTTTCGTTGGAAAGAAGGGAGAGGAGTTGGGGTTCGCGGGAAGTTCCGGAAAAAAGGGCACAGTTTGTTCCGTTTTCAAGAGTGATGGAACGGGATATCACGGTGGACGCAGCTTGCAATTCAGGTGAAGGGATTTTAGCAAGCGATGATCGGATCGCAGAGCGGAGTTCATCCTTGGCGCTTGCGTTTGTTGACATCGTGAGGACAATACTGTTTATGCGTCTGATTGGGCAAGTGTCCTTATTTTTACTTTTTTGTTTTGTTCTCGAGGCACAGGAAAAGCGAACCTTTGAATTTAAGGCTCCAATCGTAAGGGAAAGTATTTTCAAGGAAGTTGGGATGAACGACCGGGAGAAGGATGCTTACGCGACTAATCTGGCCATTTTCACGGCGAACGAAATTGTGCGTATGAAGGCGAATCAGGATTCCTTGGGCTTTGCCCGGAAGGCCCTGGCCGTGGCGATGCACCTGTCGCCTCGAAACAAGCGGGCGGTGATTCTTAAATTTCAATTAGAGAAGGGGGTGATGCCCACAACTCTTGAGACGCAATACGGCCCCAAGACATTGGCTACCTTGTTTGTCACGCGCGCTGAATTTCTTTATCAACAAAAGGGGAATGTAAATCGATTGTTGGCGCGCTGTTTGATCGATCTGGCCGTTACGATTGATCCTCGAAATGAGGATGCGGTTTACGCTTATGAAATGCAGAAAATCGATTTGGGGGAATTGGCATGGGGCCCGATTACTGATGCTCCCAAGCCGGTGATTCCTAATCCTTGAGGTATTCTGAGAGCATTTCGCGGAGGCTATTGCGAGCACGGAAGAGTTGGCTCTTCACGGCGGGAACCGAGAGCTCCAAAACTGTGGCCATTTCCTCGTAGGGCATTTGCTCGTAGCGACGAAGAATCACAGCGAGCCTCTGTTTTTCGGGAAGGCGGGCAATGGCGTTGTCTACGACCTCTTTCATTTCCGACTGTGCGAGCTTTTGATCGGGTTGGGAAGTTTCGTCGGAATAGGCGACTGAGCGATGCCAGTCGTCCTCTTGCTCTTCAATGGAGGATTCTTTTCGTCGGGATTTCTTGGCCGTTTCGTTGAAAACGAGATTTCGGGTGACGGTAAAGAGGAAGGTCGTGAATTTGGCCGTCGGTTGGTAGCGTTTGGCTGATTTCCAGATTCGGAGGAAGACTTGTTGGGCAATATCCTCGGTATCGGCGGAGCCGTTGGTCATTTTGGCCACAGTTCCAATGACTGCGCCTTGATGTTTTTCCACGAGGAGACGGAAGGCTTGGTCGTCACCTTTTGCGATGCGGGCCATCCAAGCTACGTCTTCATCATTGGCATCCTCAGTATCCCCCATGAATCTTCGGGGGAGTTAACCAGAGGATTGGTCGCGAGTCGCGAGAATTTCCCGGGATTTATTTTGATTGGCCCGAAAAAAGGAAACACCCATGATTAATTTAGATTTCGGTGAGCAAATCGCCGATTGAATGGTCATTAGCATGAGAAGCATGGATAAATCGAACGAAGAAAAGGGAAAGTGGGTGTTGCTTCAGGCGCCGGGATTCAATTGTGCAACGATCGGGGCGGTTGCGATGATCATTATCCATGTCGTGGTAATGTCGACGGGCGGTATTTTTCCCGATGGAGCGGAAGGAGGGTTGAGATCGCTTTACATCCAGCTGGGTCTAACTTGGGAGGGCGTTTCGTCCGGCCATGTCTGGCAGCTATTTACGTATTTTTGGTTTCATGGAAATTGGGGACATCTCGTTCTTAATGTGATTTTATTTTACTACAGCTGTGCCCGCTTGAGTCACGTCCTGAGCAGTTCTCGGATCTTGATCCTTTTTTTGGCGGTGAGTATCGGTTCGGGATTGATTCATATTTCCGCTCAAGCTGTTTTCGACGGGTTGCCCAGAGAACCTCTGGTGGGGGCGTCGGGAGGAATCATGGGTCTTTTGTTGGCTTATTTCGCCCTCTCTCCAGGTTCACGAATGCTTTTGATTCGGGTTTCGGCCAATAATCTGGCTAAGGGGATTTTGATTGCGAGTGCGCTTCTTTTTGTGGCGACGCCCTCATTGGGGATTCCCTTTCTTAGTGACCTTGGAGGGGGCTTGGTTGATCTGCTGGGGCCGGGATTGTTTCAAATCGCCCACTTGTTGCATTTTGCCGGGGGTTTGATTGGTTGGGTCTCGATTCCAAGGTTTTTCCCAAAACTGCTGACCTTGGAGGATTTAGTGAGAATGCGAAATCAATCGGAAATCGTGGCGCAATTGCGCTAGTTGCGCTAGGGAACTTCTCAGTGGTTGACGGTTAGAGTGGGCACTGATTGACTTTGTACTTATTTATGGGATCGCAGTCAATTCTTGTCGCCGGGGGTGCCGGATATATCGGATCGCATACGGTTCGCTTGCTGAACTCAGAGGGCTACAAGGTGGTGGTCCTTGATAATCTCGTATACGGGCATCGTGATGCCGTTGTCGATGACGAGGTGGTTTTCGTTGAGGGCGCAGTGGGGGATCGTGAGCTTTTAAGGTGCTTGTTCAAGGAACACCAATTCGAGGCCGTTATTCACTTTGCGGCTTTTGCCTATGTCGGGGAATCGGTGACCGACCCGTTGAAGTATTACCGTAATAATACCGCGGAGCCTTTGACTCTCCTTGAGGTGATGGCTGAGTTTGATTGTCAGGCTTTTGTCTTTTCTTCAACCTGCGCCACTTATGGAGAACCCCAGAGTATTCCTCTTACCGAGGATCATCCCCAGAGTCCAATCAACCCCTATGGAAGGAGCAAGCTCATGGTTGAGTGGATCTTGGACGATTGTGATCAGGCTTTTAGCCTAAAGAGTGTCGCACTGCGCTACTTCAACGCAAGTGGATGCTCCTCTGACGGCAAGATTGGAGAGGATCACAACCCGGAGACCCACCTTATTCCTCTCGTTCTCCAGGCGGCGCAGGGAGGGATTGAGCACCTCACGGTTTTTGGGACCGATTATGAGACCCCCGATGGAACCTGTATCCGGGATTACATTCATGTGGAAGATCTGGCGACGGCCCATGTTGCGGCGGTGAAGCATCTTGCCGGTGGAGGAGAGTCAGTGCGTTGCAATCTGGGGACGGGAATTGGAGTGTCGGTGAAAGAAATCATTGATGTTGCGGAGGAAGTTACGGGCCGAAAGGTGCCGGTGAAGTATGGGGAGCGGCGTCCGGGTGATCCGGCGCAACTCGTTGCGGATCCCAGATTAGCGAAGGAAATTCTTAAGTGGGAGGCACAGCACACGAAGGTGCGTTCAATGGTGGAAACGGCTTGGCAGTGGATGTCTGCCCCGCACGGCGGTCATTTCGAGGAGTGATTTACAGTGTAACTACAATTTTTTGCTTGCTCTCTCTTCGTTTAAGACCGATCTCTTATCCAACAAATGTTAAGGACAACATCCAGAACCCGCATCGGTTCGAAAGGCTTCAGTCTTGTCGAGCTGCTCGCCGTGATGACAATCATTGCCGTTCTTCTCTCGTTGGCGTCGGTTGGAATTTCTAAAATTGGCAAGGGTCAGGGTATCACCTCCGGGATTGCCTTGGCAGAGGGGCTCGTGAGTTCTGCCCGCAGTCTTGCCAAAGGGAAGGGGACGACTGCCAGGCTGATCATTCATTCGGAGCTAAATGACAACGATCCGACTGAGCGGAGTCGTTATCGCCGGCTGATGATGGTTGTTTATCACGAAATAGATCCTGAAACAGGCGTCGAAAGTCAAACTTGGTCGCGGTCCGGGGTTCCGGTGTTTTTGCCCGACCAGGTATATTTTAGTGCGGAGCGTAGCAGGAAAGAAGTCGCGACCGGCGATGAGTGGTCCAAGGATAGATTCCAGTTGTCCAACGATCCGTCTGATTCTGCGGATTGTTACTATATCGAGTTCAATTCCCAGGGGATTTGCACCACTCCCGGTGCAAGTTTCGTGTTTGAAAACGGGGCTCGTCCCAACAACGAGGAAAGAGCGATTTTAGGAAAAACGAGAAATATTGGGGGGTTTGTTATCTGGAGGAATGGAAGCACCTCAATGATCAGAGACATCGACCAAATTGATAGCGAAGGCTAATTTCACAACTATTTGCCATCATGAAAAAGCATTTTAAAAAGTCCCATCTTAGAGGATTTACCCTTGCGGAATCTGTCATTGCATTGGGGATTCTGGTTGTCTTGATCACTGGGTTTTTGGCGGTCTTCGGACCTGCTGCAACGGTAATTCGGAAAACACTTTCTGCCGATGAGGCCAGTCGACTTCAAACGACCCTTGAGAGGGAGCTTTCCAATATCAGGGAGGGTGATGATGAACAACGTTATCTCAGCAACTCGTTTTACAAGGCGATGAATTGGATTTCCAGATCTCATGAGAGAGGGAACACAGTATTGATTTATAAGTACCGGGGTAATCCAGCGGAAATACGCATTGATGGAACGCTTGAGCCTACCGATAGAGGAGAGATCCAGCTGGCTGGCGAGGATTACGTGATCCAGCCGATGGTTCGTCGTGTTGATGATCCGCTTCTGGAAGATGATCTGGGTGCTGTCGATGGGAGAGTCTTCTTTGTGAAAATGACCCAGTTAATCTTTGAGGGAGAGGGATTACGGGTGGCCGAAGAGATTGGTGTCATTACCGATCCCTATGATCCAGGTGAAGATTTTGCAGCTACTCCGGATGAATATCCCGAGGCTGTCATTGCTTATGAAGCTCAGTTTTTCACCCTTCCCACGGTTTCCTACGATTTCCTCACCAATGCGTTCAATCCGGAGAAGTTCACCAAACCGGTGTTCACGCGGAATCTCACAGTTCGTCGCTAGTTTTCTTTAATTCCCCATTATTATGATCATTTCCACCCGCCATACGACTCGACGAAAGGGTTTTACTTTGGCCGAACTTTTAGTCGCCATGACGATCACGATTGTTTTGGTTACTTTGACCATCACTATTACCGGCACTGCAATCGACGCCTGGAGAGGGGCCCGGACAGAAATCAGGGCAGCGAGTCAGGCTAAAATCATGCTCGATGCCCTTGGAAGTGATCTCGAATCGATGATTCTTCGACGTAATAATGAATTCGAGTGGCTGCATGCTGACTCCAAGGAGACCGACGTCGGTCCGGAGGATCAGCCGAGTCCAAATGCCGGCCGTTTGATTTTTTTCACCGCTGCTGCTGATCGATATAATGGTGAGGTTGGTGAGGAATCCGTCGATGAAGGCGGAGATGTTTGTGCGGTATCCTATCAGTTGGCATACACCGATCCAATTTTCGGAGGGGATGATGAGAAGACCTCTACCTTCGTCATGTATCGGGCCCTACTTAATCCTGATGAGACGTTTCGAGGGCTTCTCGGGGAGGAGAATCTTGAGGTTGCATTTCGTTCGAAATCGACCGGAAACGAGCCCGTTGATTTTATTTGCGAAAATATTTATGAACTAACAGTGACTTTCGTCGTGGAGTATATCGACGAGAATAATGACAAGAAAACAGTGCGCATTCCTATTATGGCAACGGCCAAAGGACAGAACGCCGTTCGGGAGTTCATTATTAACGGAACCAGAATCAAAGCGAATGGAAGGGATAGTGTTCCATACAAAAATGGTTCGGTGGTCGCAGTGGATTTGAGTATTACCGTCATCTCGGACCCGGGTCTGCGAATTCTCAAGAATAGTCCTTTTGCGAATGCGGAGGCTAAGGCCAAATTCATCGAGCAAAATGGATACCGTTACACCAAAACAGTGATAACTCCCCGTCCATAAGTTTTTTTAGAAATCTTCCAAGAATTTCTTGCATGCAGGCAAAGCCGGGCTTAAGAGCTGCGCCGTTAACAGATTGGAAGCGCGGGTGGCGGAATTGGTAGACGCGCCAGACTAAGGATCTGGTGTCCTTTTTGGACGTGGGGGTTCGACTCCCCCCTCGCGCACCATCTGATTGACAGTCTCACAAGGGCCCCAAATGGGGCCTTTCGGATTTCCCCGGATCATGCTCGGTTAGCTCAGTGGTAGAGCGCTTGCTTCACACGCAAGATGTCACTGGTTCAAATCCAGTATCGAGCACCATCCGCGGTCTTAAAGCTTTTCATCTTTTTGGAGACAAATCGTTTGGTTTCAGGCATTCTCCTTTATGAAGAATGGTGCTTAAGGGTCAGAATTTGAATAAGCAATGGAAGTCATGGTTGAGCGAGAATGCTCCCCGACTACTGGCCTACGCCCGTCAACGGTGCCAAAGTGCCGAGGAGGCAGAAGATGTCCTTCAGGATGCCTTGGTCAAACTTTGGCATTATCAAGAGGAGAGGGAGTTCAGACCGCCGGATCT
>JAKMEV010000133.1:0-16061 GCA_022425785.1 Akkermansiaceae bacterium
AAATCACCATTGAGATAAGCGACAAAGCCATCGTCCCATTGCATGCGGAGTTCCAAACTATCGAAATTCGCCGGGTCGGTGACATTGAAGGGGACGCGAATATAAATCGTGGTACTCGACGCCATTGCCGCTTCTACATCCGTCCCGATCAACGATTCATAGCCACTGCCTCTATCGTAGCCAAAGCCTGTCGGACCACTGAACCAACCGGCAGTGCTAAAGGGTTCATTGGCTGGCGCGCCCTGCCACGTCGTCCCCAGACTATTATCGGTGGGAACAAACCCGTACCCGGTATCGCCTGCTTGCACTAATGGCGTCAGGGTGACCGAAGCCTGACCGATTTGCTCATCAGGAATTTCCCCGCCGTTGCCAACCGTTTGGTTGTTGTAAATCTCATTGCGACGTCCGGGGAGATACTCGTTCTTCCATCGCACAATTGCCTCCGCCATTGATTCCACGGCCACATTATTCGTGGTATAAGGCACCGAGCTTCCATTCCCCTGCAACCACGATCCCCACTTTTCAAAGTCGCGCTGGGCGTCCGATTTCGCCATCAAGGGGTCGTCGATCAAGGCCGCCTGTTCATCCAATCGCCGTTCATACCAACGATCTCCCAGGGGAATACTCTCCGGCTGCAGAAACTCATCCGCCAAAGTCCTGATGCGACGATGAATCATCGCACGCGTCTCGGAATTATTAAAAAGATGGGAAACAAGCCGAATGGAATTGCCGGTGACTACCAGTCCGTTGGTATAAACGTTATTGTCGAAATAAGTGTTCTGGGAATTCCAAACCCGGCCTTGCGACAAATCCAGATCCCAGGGCAGAATCGCCCACTCATCAGTCTTCCCGGTATCGCGGTAAATATACCAGTTCTTACTGTGCATATCGATGTTTCGGATCACCGAGTTGGCCGCCAACATATTGATGGTCTTCGGAATATCAATGTTGTCGCGCATGTAGTTTTCCAAGGCCGCGCCCGTCAAATCGAGCCCGTCAATGAGCGCCTGCAGATCGTCGTTGTTTTCCGACTTACGATTCTTTTTCTCGACGCCGGAATAACCGGTGTTCCCCTGATCCTTGTTCAAGCGATTGCTGTAGACCTTGTACATCGCGCCATCCGGATTCAGGCCGGCCCGCTCCAAATAGATGTCATCCCCGTCTTCTACGAAGTCCGCCGTACTAAAGAACTGGCCATTCTGCTCCACCCGGATGGTAAAGGCAAAGTGCGCGTTAACTCCAGACTCCCGCATAATCTCCCAGGCCAAAGGATGGCGCACCTTCGACTTGTCAGCCCAGTTCGTGAGCAGGTCGATGTCGGCCACTCGTGGCGCTTCATCACTCCAAAGAAATCGCTGGGTCTTGTTGAAATCGATATTGTAACTCTTCTTGATAAAGCCCCCGGTCGATTGCCCGTGACGATTGAAATGCACGTTGTCATAAAACTCGCCCTTGTAATAAACCGCTCCGGTCGTTCCGGTAGTATTATTAGCGCCGGACGGGTTCTGGATAAACCAATCCAGCACGTTGAGATTCGTCGTGATCGTGGGATCAGCCTGCACCGTTCCGAAGTATTGATGGGAATCCACCGGATCCCGAAAAGCCGGTTCCTTGGTCTGGGCACCACTGGTATCCGTCGCGACAAAGCGCCAGCGCGTCATTTCGCCATTCTGCAAAGCCGAAGCCGGAATGTTCGCGGTATAAACTCCGTCACCAGCGGCCGCGTCAGGAGCAACTCCATCATCCACCATCGCCAGCTGGGTCTCTGCACCAAAGGCCAGGCGATAATAGACTGCCACCGTCGAGACTGGATCAGCCGATCCTGAAATCTGCGCCGTCACGGTGAGATCGCCGCCCGTTGGCTGGGGAGGGTTTTCGGTCACTGTCCCAAAAACCGGACCGGCAGCCTGACCTCCGGTATTGGAACCGTTCGGAGTTGGCGTATCAAAGTAAACCAGCGGCGCGGGCGCATTGGGATCAGAGGAGACATTGACCACCGCGTTCAAAGTCGGTGCGCCCCCGCTGCTGTCCCAATCCATGAACATGGGATGCGCGCTATTGATAATCATCAACTGCCCGCGCTGGGGATCTCCGGGATTATCCCGCCAATCCTCCACGAAGCTTTTAATATTCCACGTCGCCGTGGGAGTCTGTCCCGGCACCGCGGTGTAGGAATCAACCGGCGTGTTGGCAGCATAATAATTTACCAAGGTATTGTCGTTGTAGGTCGTCGCTACGGTATCGATTCCGTAATTGGCATCGGGAACCGGAAACACGCCCAGCTCCGAGGTCACCCCGTTGGCCCCAAAAATCGAGGCTGTCGCGACCCCACTCCAGGTCATCGTTGCCGAATCAATGACATCGCCTGCCGTGATCGCTCCCAGCTGGGACGAAAAATCAAACCACATATAATAGAGCAGTTGGCTTCCGGCAAGATCCGCATCAATACTATCGAAGCTCGACCCCAGCGTCGCCGACTGCACTCCGTTCAACTTCACATTATTAAAATTCGCCGGCGAGCTCCAAGTCGGGGTGATATTGACCTGGCTGCTGCTCCCCGGCGTCCCAAAACCAAAGGATTGATCAGAAAACTGTGGCGGATAGCTTGGAGAGAATCCACTCTCAATGGTCGTGCCATCCGGGGTGACCAAGGCCAGATACTCACCTCCCGCCGACAGCTTGAAGTTGGTATGCAGCTCCCCGGTAGGAAGTGCCCGGTCTTTGTTCGAAGCAAATACCACCAAAGTCGCCCCGGCATTCAAATTCACCTCTGGAAAAGTCCACTTGATAAGATCCCCGACATCATCAGTCAAATGATACCCAGCCAGAGAAATCGCGGAGGCGTCTGGGTTTCGGATCTCAATCCAATCACTAAAATCTCCGTCTTCATCCGCTAAAACAGAATCATTGACCGCCATAAATTCCGAAATAATGGGGCCCGCCAGAGCTCCGGGAATCGAGAATATTGCGATGTGGGCAAACAGATACTTAAAATTAATCAATGGTTTCCAGTTCATGGACATTGTTGTTGTGTGATCGAGAAAGAAATACAGCTGTACTGCTTGTTCCGCCACAAAAACACCAAAAATTCGTCTCCGGGACGATCTCGCGCAAATCCCGCCCACTAATCGTTGGGCAGATATGATTTGCTCCGGGTCGCACCGGAATCCTTCGATAAAAATCGAAAAAATATTTCCAGCAACCTCCAGCCTATCTGAGTTCCGCCGCCAGTCGGTAAAACCACGAGGAAGGACTGGAAATATTGTAAGGGTTGGCGGCGCGATATTTCACGGACGATAGACCATTTCCGTTGTTAATCTGTGATACCAGAACGGAATGGGCCTCACCGGTATTCCACCCCTCCAAATCACTGCCTGTTTCGACCCACACGTCCACGTCATCTGCGGCGATGTTTCGTTGAAAGGTAATGGTGACATACGAATTTGCCACATCATCAACCGTGAGTGTTTCGATGGCGACGGTGAGATTCGACTGCCCTTCACCGCTATCCGAATCGCTCGTTCCCAGAGCGTGTTCCATCAACTTGCTCAATTGATCGCCGTCATCATCGCCCAGTGGATCGCCGACGAAGGCAACCCGGTCCGAGGTCGTTGGATTTCCGCCGGTCAAAGTGCTACTCCGCCAGTTACTTGCGTCGCCATGAACAGGCACACTTCCACCATCCGAAATCAACACGAGACTATATCCCGGGAAGCCGGATTCAGAAGGCCAAGGCAGTTGGTCGCCATAAGTGAAGTCTTGAATCGTGTTCCCTAGCGCGTCGATCAGATGAATCCTTTCGCCTGCATTATCCAGTCGCGAAGGAGTAAACTCCCCGGCGATGCTCGCATTCAGCGACGAGCCATAACGCGCCTCGAAGGCCGCTTGATTCCGCACAATCAATACCCGCGCTCTCGGTGCCAAAGTCGTGATGGCTGATCCCGTGAAAGTGAATTCGATTCCCGCCTCGAAATGCACATCGGTCAGGTCAATTGTCGCCGTGTCGATATTGGTCAGCTCCATCCATTCGTAATCGGCTGGATCTGCGGACACCACCTGCTCGGCCGGGCTGGGGTTTGCCGGAGCATATTGAATCTCCGTAATCAACAGGTTCGTGGCGTTCGCCAAGGTCCCAACGAGGAAGGTGCCCTGAATTTCACCCGACCATGAAGTCAGTCCCGTTCCGCTCCGGGCACGCGCCCTGATGTTGGTCGTCGAGTTGACATTCGCAAGAGAACCGGTAGATGCCGAACCGGAGACTCCGCCACCGGAAAGTCGCGGATCACTGCCATCGGTGGTCCAGTAGACGGTGCCACCCCCTCCGCTGAATCCCACATTGGTCCCCGCCGATACCAGTCCCGGCGCCACCGTATACGACGGAGGTTCAGTGTACTGGCTATCGATCCAACCAGCGCGATCCTCCAGCCAATCTTTGAGAACATTGACCTGATTGGTATAGCCACCCGATGGTCTTACCGCAGTCCATTTATTAAAGTTCCGGGCCTGAGGGGAACTTCCCAATCCGGGATTGACGCCACCCGGATCCTGGAAATCCAGTTCCGCGACAAAACCATCGATCACCGAGTGAATATTACTTGTCGAGAAGGTCGTTTGACGAAGCTCCTGCCAAAGGTCGGTATGCTCTTGTCGAAAATCGGGATTCTCCAAGGCGCGTCCCCACCATGGGAATCGAGAGTCCCCGTAGGTTCTACTCGAGTCACCCGTACCGTCCCAAGCGGAAGGATTATTATCCCTCGAGTCTGTCGAGCCCATCGTGCGGTCGAAGTCCCAAATCGGACCTGCACCGACTTTGCCGCCATTCGTTTCGTCGTGATGTTTGTAATAATACCCGCTCAACCGGAAACCATCGACATTCATTGCCAGAGTATTCAGCCAATGGTGACGCAACCACGAAAAATTATCGATATACTCCGTGAAGTGCTTTCCCGTTGTTGGATTGGTCCAGCTCCCATTATAGAGTGCGGTATCGAATTCATTGAGGTGACTTCTCAACCAACTCGATTGTTCGGAAACGACATTTTCCTCCTTGGGGTAAACCCAACCGAAAGTCCCCATCGAATTCACCGAGAATCCGCTGTCGCCCGGATCAAGTCGGTCCTTCTTCCACAAGTATCCGCCTGTGACATCCGGCTCCGTGACATCACTCGGGCTGATTTTTTTGACATCCACCCGATCACCGTCCCTCTTGATTTTTTCCATCAAGGTATACACGCCAAAGTAATCACCGCTGTAGGAGAGATTTCCTCCTCCGGTATTCAAAAACACCTCGACAAACCGGGTCCGCACGGCATACTCGCCGGTCTCGTTACTCAGTTGGTAAATCAAGGGATTTCTCATCAAGGCCCGGTCAAACGTATAGCGGCCACTGAGAACCCAATCGGATTCCTCCGACAGTCCTAGGGGAGAGATCGCCTGGTCTCCTTTATTTTCATCCTGCGCTTCCAGCGAGAGGGAATACTTGGCAAATCCCGAGGAAGACGATCCGCGCACCTTCATGTTACAACGCGTCGCAACGGCCATCGCATCACTCATATGGCTTCGTTGATCTCCTCCCGTATTCGGCTCGATAATGCTCCAAAACCCATCCGTGTCGCTGTTTGGCTTTCCGCTATTCCAGTTCTCCAAAATAACAATCGGAAGATTAGAGCTGAATCCCGAGACGTCGCTGCTCAAAAAGAGATAGCTCGCCATAGCGATCGGGCCTTCCGCATTTCCCGCGCCGATCACCCGAGCCCGCAGTTGGGTGCTTTGCGAAATAGTAAAAGGGCCCGAATAAAGAGGAGACGAAGAGGTCGGCACGGATCCATCCGTGGTATAGCGAATATTTTGTCCGGCACCCGCCCCACTCAAGCTCACTTGAAAACTACTGGTGAAGGTCTGGCTCGGAACAGAAATGGCCACCTCACTCGCGGGCAATCCTTGATCCGTTCCGTTGACCGAACCCGGTGTCGGCGTGAGAAAATATCCGGGGCCTCCCAGGGAGGGATTCGAAAGCCTTGTCGCAATCAACCTTGGACGGAACAACAAATCCGAACTTGTTGTATTTCTATTTAAGCCGTGAATTGCGAGCACGTTGTTCCCTTCCACCAAGGCACTTGTAAACGCGCTAATATCAAAAGGAGTAAATTGCGAGGCCGAGGAATCAGTGTGATCCGAGCTTGCCGCAGAACTCCAGTCCACCGGTAAATTTACGCGATCATACGTGACCTGAACACCATTCAAATAAGCGACAAAACCGTCATCATACTGGAGTTGTAATTCCAGCGCTGAAATCTCCCCGACATTGGTGACGGAAAATGGAACGCGAAGATACACCCCCGTCCGCTGGTTATACATCTGTCCTTCGACATCGATGTTAAAATAGCTGTCGTAACCACTGCTTCGCTCATAGCCCACTCCGGTCGTTCCGCTGGTCCACGAGGTATCGTTGAAGCCAGTGGCCGTCCAGGACGTTCCAAGCGTACCATTTGTCGGTACCAAGACGGTGCAATTGGCCGCAACATCAATGAAGGTCTCGTCGTTGGTATTTCCCAATTGCGCCAGGCCATAAGAGGCATCTTCAAATTGAACCGGATAGGGCGCAACATACTCGTAAAGGACCGTCGTGCCATCAGCCGCCACCAAAGCGAGATACTCTCCTCCCGAAGAGATCTTGAAATTAGTGTGCAGCTCGGAACCCGCCGTCGCCCGGTCTTTATCGGACGCAAAGACCAACAGAAACTTCGAGGACTCCAAATTGGTTCCCACCGGAAACTGCCACTTCGTGAGTAAGGCCGGGTCATCAGTCAGGTAACACCCGCTCAAATCGTAATCCGTACTATCTGGATTAAAAATCTCAATCCAATCGCTATTGTTGCCATCTTCGTCATTCAAAATGGACGAGTTGTCTGCCTGAAACTCCGTGATCACCGGAGCGGCGACCCCTAAAAAGGAGCTCATCAAAAAAATACAAAGAGGAAAAAGGAGCAGGTGAAAGGGTCTCATGGGCAATACTGGTTTTGCGAGCCTCGGAAGATGGTGCGCAAAGCACTCCACCGCAAGCATGGAAACCCCGCGGGACATCCCAATGGAATGACTTTGCCAATTTTGTCATTCTGCTAATCTGGCGCCCTCAAGAGTCAAGCATGCCCTTTTCAACTCTCAAATCAATGGTTCTGGTGATCGTCTCACTGGCTTTCCCTCAACAGGTCTACGCCGACATGGAACTCACCTCCCCAGTGACGACCGATGAAAAACCAGCGGCCGGAAAACGCGTTCGCCAAACCGCTCCGGAATATCAGGGCACCAAGGTGCACCATGTTCTCTATCTTCCCACCGACTGGAATCCGGGGAAGAAATACCCCGTCATCGTTGAATACGCCGGAAACAAATGGCTGGCCTGCAATTCCACCGGAAAAGCCGAAGACGTCAACCTCGGCTACGGCATGAGCGGCGGAAAGAACTTCATCTGGGTCTCGATGCCCTACGTCGAAAAAGGCGGCCAGGAAAACGCCGTGACCTGGTGGGGCGACCGACAGGCCACCATCGAATATTGTAAAGCCAACGTCCCGCGCATCTGCCAACAGTTTGGTGGCGACCCGAAGAACGTCTTCTTTTGCGGATTCTCCCGCGGAGCGATTGCCGCCGGCTATCTCGGCCTCGCCGATGACGAAATCGCAACACTTTGGAAGGGCTTCTTCACCCACGACCACTTCGATGGCGAGAGAAAATGGAACTACCCACACAGCGATCGTCCTGCTGCCCTGAAGCGCCTCGCCCGCCTCAAAGGACGTCCATTTCTCGTCTGCAGCACCAATGCCACCGCCATAAAAACAAATTATCTCGGCGCTCATCTCGATCTTGCTCGCTTCACTTTTCTCGACGTCCCGACCCAAAAGATTTTTAATCTCCCTGAAGGCAGGGTCATCCACCCGCACACCGACCTCTGGATGCACAAGAAAAGCTCCTACCGTCAACAAGCCCGCACCTGGCTCCAACAAGTTCTCGGAGAACCATCTCCCGACCCTAAATAATCACGAAAACTTTTTGGACCTCCGTTCTCTTGAAATCTATTGTTCGGCCTTCCCGATTGGTGGCGATGTGCCGAAAATCCGATCATGGATATCACCCCCAACTTTCTCTCTATTTTTGGAATGCTCGCCCTCGTAGGAGTGGTCGTGAATGACTCGCTCGTCATGGTCGATTTTGTAAACCGCAAGCGCTCTGCAAGCATGCCCCTCCTCGTCGCCGACGATATCGGACGCCTGTTGAGAGAGATGCTTGGCTTCAATTCAGAGAACTCCTGAGAAGTGGCCACCCTCACATCCGGCACCTTGCCATTTCATTTCCATTTTGTCATCGTCCCGACATGAGTCACGCCCGCTCCTCGCTCCTATTCCTCGCCACCCTTCTTCCGCTCTCCGCGGCTGATCGACCCAATATTCTTTGGATTTTCTCGGAAGATCTCTCGCCCTACATGGGCTGCTATGATGATCCGATCAACAAGGGCTTCACTCCGGTCATCGACAAGTTCGCGAAAGATGGCGTGCTTTTTAAAAGGGCCTTCGTTCCCGCTCCGGTTTGCTCGGCTTGCCGCTCCGCCATGATCACGGGTGTGATGCAAACCACCACCGGCACGCACCAGCACCGTTCCAGTCGTTGGACCGATGGCAAGATCGTTCCCGAGGACACCCGCATTCATCTTCCCAAAGGGATCAAGACCATTCCCGAGCTCATGCGCGACGCGGGGTATTTCACCTTCAACAGCGGGAAGGACGACTATAACTTTCACTACGATCGCACCAAACTCTACACCGTCGGGAGCAGGAAAGATTACCAGCCCGGCCAAAACGGTTGGCAGGGAAATCGCGCCCAGCACAACATGTCGCTCACCAAGGACACCTGGAATGCCCGCCCCGACAAAAAGCAACCTTGGTTTGGTCAGATCGAAATCAAAGGCGGCAAGGCCGGCACGCGCTACACCCGCAAGGGCCAGGTTCTCAATGCCAACGAGGTCCCCCTTCCTCCCTACTTCCCCGACACGCCCGCCCTTCGCAAGGCCTGGACGACCCACTATAACGCCGCCCGCGGATCCGATGTGCGCGTGGAATCCATCCTCAAGCAGCTCGAAGCCGACGGCGAACTGGAAAACACCATTGTCTTTTTCTTCTCAGACCACGGCAACAACCAGTCGCTACGCCACAAGCAATTCTGCTACGAGGGCGGCGTCCATATTCCCTTCATGGTCAAAGGGAATCATCCAGCGATCAGCGCAGGCACCGTGCGAAATGAACTCGTCAATGCCCTCGACATCCCTGCCACGACGCTCGCCTTTGGCAAAGCTCCCCTGCCCGACTATCTCGACGGCCAAAATCTCTTCGGCGAAAATTACAAGCCCGTCGACTACGTCGTCAGCGCCCGTGACCGCTGCGACTACACCATCGACCGCATCCGCACCGTGCGCACCGACAAGTTCCGCTACCTCCGCAACTACTACCTCGACCGCCCTCTCTTGCAGGCGCAATACCGCGACAATCGCCAGGAGGTCATTGAATTCAAAGCTGCCCGCGACGCCGGCAAGCTCACTCCTTATCAAAAAGCCCATTGGTTTGGCCTCCGACCCAAGGAAGAGCTCTACGACCTCGCCGCCGACCCACACCAGATTAACAACCTCGCCTCCGACCCCAAATTCGGCACCGAGTTAAAACGCCATCGCGAGCTCCTCGAATCCTGGATCAAGAAAACCGACGACAAAGGGCAATACCCCGAGTCCGCAGTGCAACTCAAAGCCACCTACGGCCTCTGGAAAGACAAGCCCATTTTCTCAAAGGCCAAGGTCAATCCGGAATACGACCAGTTTAAGAAGAAATAGCTCCTTCTCCAACTGATCTTAAAAATAAAATCTTTAGGGCGCCACGACTTCCGAGACGAAACGGATTATCGTCGCCTTGAGAGTACTCAATACCTTGGTCGTTCTCTCCAGTTCTAAATATATTCATCGAGCCTCACGGATTTCAAACCAAGTGAGACTGGAACGCCCTCGCAAGCATGAATAGCGAAGAACTCGAGACCGATTGATTCGATTTTACTGACCAAAAATCCACCTCCCCAAAAATCAGGCAGAATTATGGCCTGACCTCAAATTTTACCTTTTGAGGAGGACGATTCGAATGCTATTGTAAATACTCAGGCTTTAACCCCGTCTGAATTACACACGCATTTCATGTTTTCTCTTAAGAAATCCTGCCTCAACACCTGTCCCTCCGTGCTTTCAGCCGGTTTTGCCGTCTTGTTCTCCCTGAGCTCTGCCCAAGCCGAGCAGGTGATTTTCACGGAAATCAACTACAACCCCGCCAGTGACGATCCCGAATTCATCGAGATTACCAACAATACCGCCACACCTTTCGACATCGGCACCTGGTATTTCTCCGATGGCGTTGACTACACCTTCCCCGATTTTAGCGCCGGCGACACCGGCGCACATATCCTCAAACATTGGGAGCGGATCCTCGTCACCAACGTCGATGAAGCCACCTTCCGGACGGCCTATCCGAGCACCCCGGTCGACGTTCGTATTTTCGGGCCCTTCACCGGATCTCTGAGCAACTCGGGAGAAAATCTGGAACTCAGCAACAAGAATGGCGTCATCATGGCCCAGATCAACTACAATGATGGCGGCAAGTGGCCTGCTTCCGCTGACGGTGCCGGTCACACCCTCACCCGCATCAACCCAAACCGCGCCCGCGGTGAGTGGCGCAATTGGATGAGCAGCGCAGCGCCCGGGGGTACGCCGGGAAGACCTCCTGCCAGCGAAGACGATCTGCCAACCACCACCACACCGATCGCAGAAACCACCTCGGTGTGGAAATACGACCAAAACACGAGCAACATCGACCGCGGGACCGCCTGGCGTGACCCTGATTTTGATGACATCGGTTGGCTTGAAGGCCCAGGGCTTTTCGGTAGAAATTCTTCGGATCCATTTGGCACGCCATGGACTACCGGCGGCCGGATCACCTACTATTTGCGCCAAGAATTCCAATTCAACGATTCCTTTTCCAGTGCTACCATCAACATTGATGCCTACGTGGATGACGGCCTCGTCTTCTACCTCAACGGTCAGGAGATCACCCGCTTCAACATGCCCGCCGGTCAAATCAACTACGATACCCCGGCAGCAGGAAACCGGGAATGGGACGATGAACTGGTTGCAATCGCTTCCGGCACCGACATCAGTTCCTTTCTTCAGTTGGGAAGGAATGTCCTCGCCGTCGAGGTCCACAACCAGAACGCCGGCAGCTCTGACATTGCTTTCGGGGCGGATATCAGCATTACCGCAACCACGCCACCCCCCGGCGCCCTGCCAAATCTCATCTTCAGTGAAGTCCACTTTGAAGAAGACGGAAATATCGATTGGATCGAGCTCCATGCTCCCGGAAATTCTCCCGTCTCTACCGCAGGCCTAAAAATCTCCCCCACCCGCTCACTCACTAACACGATTGATCTTTCCGGGGGCATTCCCGCTGGAGGATACCTCAGCTTTTCTGCCACTTTTGCTACGGATGAAAATGGAGATGTCGATCTCTTCCTCATTCAAGGCGATACGGTCATCGATGCCATCAAGCTCGACCGGGATCGCAACGAAGAAAGCTTCCAACGATACCCCATTGAAAGCGGAGAATTCTATGGCGGGCCCGGTCATACCCAGGACGCCCCCAACGATCCCGCCAATCGCAACGAGGACATCGTCATCAATGAAATCATGTTCGATGCCCCCTCAGATCATCTCAACGGCGAATATATCGAACTCTACAACCGCAGTGGCAATGCCATCAATCTGTCCGGATGGAAATTCACCAAAGGCATCAGCTTTGATTTTCCCGACACCATCATCGGAGGAAATTCCTATCTCGTAATCGCGGCCGACTCCGACTGCCTTCTCGCCGCCCACGGAGCGATCAATGTTCTCGGAAACTGGAAAGGCACTCTCCGCGACTCAGGCGAACTCATCCGCCTCGTCGACAACAACGGCAACATGGCCGACGAGGTCGACTACCTCCCCGGCGGCGACTGGCCAAACCTCGCCGACGGAAGCGGCAGCAGTATGGAGCTCCGTCACCCCGACATGAACAACAATGTCGCGACAGCATGGACCGATAGTGACGAAGCCAACAAGTCCCCGATGGAGACCTTTTCCTATACCGCCGACTTCATTCGCTCGTCTTGGCTTCCCTTGACAAGTGGACAGGAACTGCAAGCCCACCTCGTCGGTGACTCCCATGTGATCCTCGAAAACATCAGTGTCCGCCTTAACAACAGCGGTTCCAATTTGCTGCGAAATCCCGGAGTGATGTCGCCCACACAATCAAGCGCCTCCGGATGGGTTTGTCAGGGCACACACTGGGCCAGCTTCATGGATGCAGGGGAACTCAATCTCATTGCCGACGGACACGGCGATAACAAAGCGAACCGGGCCGAGGTCGATTTCCAAACCTCTCCGGTCGTGGGAAACAGCTATACCCTCAGCTTTGACGGCCGCTGGGTCAGCGGAAAACCACGAGTCGTAATGCAAACCCTCGACCACGGCTTTGGCACCAGCTTCCTTCTTCCCATCCCGGAAGACCTAGGCACACCCGGAGCCCCCAACTCCGCGCTTCTGCCCTCCGCCGCACCGACGGTCTCGGAAGTCATTCACAGCCCGGCCGTGCCAAAAACAGGCGAATCAGTTACCGTCAGTGCTCGCATCGATTCCGCCGCACCTCTCACTTCGGTTGAGGCCGTTTATCGTCTCGACAACAACAATGGCAACGGAACCTGGCAGCGCCAGACCATGACTGACGACGGCACCGGGCTCTATAGTGCCAACCTCAATCAATACACCACCAACGGAAACCTTATTCAGTTTTACGTCGAAGCCATCGCCGGAGGAGAGTCCACCTTCCAACCCATCAAAGGGCCCGACCGCCCTGCCATGTGGGTGGTCGATAACCGCATCATGCCCAGTGTTCTTCTTCGCGAACGGTTCGTTGTTTCAGCTTATGACCGTCAGGCATTGAACACCAGCATCGGGGGAGGAGCCACTTACGACTACAACTTCCCGCGCATGTCGAATCACTTCTTCAACGCCACCTTCATCGCCAACGAAAGCGAGATCTACTACAACGCCGAGATTCGAAAAAGTGGCAGCCCTTTCACTCGAGCCACTGACTCGAATCTCGCACACGGAAAATGGAAGCTCCCAGGCGATCGGCTTTTCCACAATCGCCGCCGCAGTGTCATCGATGCCTCCGGAACCTCGGAAGGAAGTGGCACCCCTCGTTTCTACGACGACCGTATCGCTCGCTACTTCCTCTACCAACTTGGTCACCCCACTAACGAAATGGAATTTGTCCATTCCGTGATCAATACCGACCCGTTTAAACTCCGGGAAAACCACGAGCCCATCTCCAACGATTTCCTGAACCGTAACTTCAAAGATGGCACCGACGGCACTCTCTTCCGAATCGATGACGAATGGCGCTTCACCAGCGACGACGGAAATTCACGCTCCAACCGCAATGCCGACTGGTCCTACAAAGACACCGACAATCCCACCAGCTACCAAAGCGAATGGATCATGCGGACCCGCGAATCCGATCACGACTTCAGTACCTTTATTGAATTTGTGCGCGCCCTAGATGGGAATACTTTCTCCGAATCTGACCTTGCCCGCATGGCCAACGCCCGCATGCTCGGCCTCAATGCTGCCGTGCGAGGCTACGATGCCGATTGGGACACCATCACCGTCAACCGGGGAAAAAACGCCTACATGTATCGCCCAGCCGATAACAGTGGATTCATGCTCCTTCACTGGGACGGCGACCGGGTCTTCGAACGCAGCACCCAAGCCATCCTCGGAGGACGGGCTGGCGTCTCAAAATACTTTGCCCAGCCATACGTCCGCCGCTATGTGAACTACTATCTCACCAAGCTTCTCGACGAACACACTAGGAACTCCGCCCGCACCATTGCGTGGATGGATGCTGAAACAGCCTCAGTCTCCGGGACCGGTATAAACATGCCAAAATCACACTACACCAATTGGTTCAATATCCGCGAAACGTTCTCTCGCAACTTTGTCACCAGCGCGGTCAACAATGCCAACTTTGCCATCACCACCAGCAACGCCAACACCACCGCCGACATTCTTGCCCTCGCCGGTACTTCCCCGCCTACCGTTCTCGATATCCGAGTCGCCGGACACCCCGATGTCACCGCTCAGTGGACCGACAAAACCAACTGGATGATTGATGGTCTGGTTCTTGTCGAAGGAAGCAACGTTTTTGATCTCGAAGGAATCGATCACGATGGCAACGTCATCGAGACCGCTCCATTCACAATCACCAAGACCAACAACGCTCCTCCCGTCGTTATCGTGGACAGCGATCCAAAATCGCGCAACCTTGAGGCGGGCGATGCGCTCTCTCTTGATGCCTCGACAAGCTTCGACCCCGAGGGAGATTTGCTCACCTTCACCTGGTCGGTGAGCCCTTCCTACGGAGCAAGCCTGGTTTCAAACGGAGGTCTGGCGGACGCCACTTTCCAACTTCCCGGCGTTTATACCTTCACCGTCTCCGCCACCGACAGCGAACCTCAGGCAACCAATCAGGAAATTACCATCTCCGTTCATGGCGACGGCTCCTTCTCAACCTTCGGTAACACCTTGCTCGAAGCTCCCTGGACCCTCGCCGACATCGAAAAGCACGGAAACTCCTCAAGTGGACCCCACTACTCCCTGCAGGACAATGACGGCCGCCTGACCATCAACATCCCACTCGGCCTGACTCCACTTGGCCTCCCGCCAGTTCAGGTTCCCGCACCTGTGCAATACCTCGACTTCGGCGACGTCTGGAAATATGACGACGCGGGAGCCGAGCTCACAATCGGCGGGGTCTTCGCCCAGCCTGGATTTGACGACAGTGCATGGCTGTCCGGACCCGGCTTCCTCGGTCGTGGTGAATCGGGCCTTCCCGCCCCCGGGCTTCAGACGAGTACTCTCCAACGTGGAAACGCGACCAATGGTCTGATCACCTATTATTTTCGCAAGGAATTCGAATTCACCGGTGACCCTGTTGGAGCTCAACTCTACATCGATCAAATCGTCGATGATGGAGTTCGCTACTTCCTGAACGGACAGATTATCGGAAATGTCCGCCTCCCTGCCGGCGCCATCGATTCCAACACGCCCGGGACAAGGCTCCCCGTTGAGGATACCATCGAAGAGGACATTCTCGTCGTTGACGTTTCAGCTTCCATTGTCAATGGGACCAATGTCCTTGCAGCCGAAGTCCACAACGAGAGCGTAGGCAGCTCAGATGTCGTTTTTGGTGTCCGGGTCGACATCGCTGCTAATGAAGAAGCGGGCGGAGGGATCGACCTCGATGATGCCGTTCATCCCTGGGTGAAACGCCAGCTCCCCGCAGGTGACTGGACGCTTCAAACCGAGGTGAAACTCGAAAAAGCACAATTCGGAGAATTCTACGCCGGGCTCCTTGTCGAAGCAGACCAAGCAGGCAATACCTTCCGTTACGGTGTCGGGTACAAGGACGGAGCTCACGTCGCCTCGATGCGGGTCAATCCATCCGGCAGCTCCGAAATCCTGGTGGAAGGTCCTGAAGTCGATTCCAACGTCCTCACCGTCCGGATGCAACGTAGCGGCAGCGATCTAATCTTCTCATGGAAAGACGGCAATTCCTTCTCAACCCTCCACACCGTCAGCCTCCCTGCCGGAACAACCTTCAGTGTCGGAGGTGTCTTTGCCTCGACTGAAATGACCCAGTCGCTGGAAGCAAGCTTCGACTACGCCATGCTCGTTGAACAAAGCACTGACTTCACCACTTGGATGGAGACCAACGGCTTCTCCGATGCCAACGCCGAATATGGGGACACCGGACTGAGCAATCTCATGGCCTACGCCCTCGGTCGCGATCTCAGTGACATTGTAGAACCCACATCCAACGCCAATGGCAACTCGGTGAGCTTCACCCACCGCCAACGTATCCCGGTCAGCAATCTTGATTACA
>JAKMEV010000164.1:0-6688 GCA_022425785.1 Akkermansiaceae bacterium
CGACGTGCTCCTTGCACTCGGGGACCAGATCTACGAAGGCCAACCCACCAGCAAAGACACCAGCTCGAATTTCAATCGTCACTACGACTACCTCTACAAATGGTTCTTCTGGATGTTGCAAACCCGCGATCTGGCGAAAGACATGCCCACCATTGCCATCCCCGACGATCACGACGTTTATCAGGGTAACCTCTGGGGTGAGGGAGGTATCGCTACAAATAACCAAACGACCGGCGGCTATGAGCAACCACCTTCCTGGGTCCGTCTTGTAGAGCGCTGCCAAACCCGCCACATGCCCCTTCCCGATCCCTACAATACCATTCAACCTGCTCCATTGATCGAACAAGGAATCGGAGTCTACTTCACCGGCATGACCTACGGCGAGATCGGCTTCGCAATTTTGGAGGATCGCAAATTTAAGACCGGCCCCAACGGGTTCCCGGTTGATCTCAATCAACAATTTCTTCTCGGAGATCGGCAGAAAGACTTCCTCAAAGCCTGGAACACTGATTGGGACGGACAGGAAATCAAGTGCGTGGTCTCACAGTCACCCTTCGGAATGCTTCATACCCACGCCGCATCAGGATACAACTTCGGGCTCAATGATCGGGATGCCCACGGGTGGCCGCAGCATCGGCGTGAGGAAGTATGGGAAATTCTCAGACAATCACGGAGCTTCCAGTTGGCAGGTGACCAACATCTCAGTACGCTTGTTCATCACGGAGTTGATGGCCCGGCCGATGCCGGCTACTCCTTTACTTCGCCTGCCGTCTCAAACTTCTTCCCTCGCGTTTGGGATCCCGTTCACAACAGCGGTGGCCGGACCGCCACCGTGAGTCCTTACAAAGGAGATTTCTATCTCGATGGCAACGGCACCCTTCCAACTGGCCAACCAAACATTACCTCCAATCACCCTGGTCACATCCGCATAGTCAGCGCGGCCAATCCACTCGAATACTACGACCAAACCCGCAACATCGACCCCGTCAATCTCCACGACCGCGGTGCAGGATACGGGATCATTCGTATTAAAAAAGATACGCGCCAGATCACATTTGAATGCTGGCCGGTTCACGCAGATCCGGAGTTTCCACAAACAGGCAGCCAGTTTCCCGACTGGCCGGTCACGATTCACCAGGCTGAGAACGACGGCCGCTCCCCTACCGGATTTCTCCCGGTTATTGAAACCCACTGGAAGAGTAATCCCGTCCTCAAGGTGTATAGTGAATCCAGCAGCGAGCTCCTCTACGCGATGCGCTTTGCCGGGAATCTTGTCCGCCTGCCGATCTATGACAACAGCGACAGCTATCGGGTGGAAATCTCCTATGGCAACAATGCCAATGTGGAATCGCTCGAAGCCCTTTCCCCCATCAGCGAAGGACCTGCAGCGATTCATTCTTTCTCAGCCTTGCAACCTTCCATCATTTCTGGAGAAGCAGCCGTTCTACAATGGAATGTGGAAGGAGCCACAAACCTGACGATCGACAACGGCATCGGTCAAGTCACCAACCTTTCCATCAACGGAGTTGGGCATATTGCGGTTTCCCCATTGAGCGACACCACATACACCTTGACGCTGAACGGCACATTGTCTGCGCAAACAACGGTAAGAGTTTTCCCCACAAAGGCCGTGTGGCTGGGAAACAACTTCTCTACCGCCGAACTTCAGGATCAAGCCATCTCGGGAAACGATGCCGATCCCGATGGAGATGGTTTTACCAATGAAAAAGAATTCAATTTCCAAACCAATCCCCGTTCCGTTCAATCAAGTCCACTGATCAATACCGCTCTCGTATCCACCGATCCCTACACACTGGAATTCACCTCGGCGGTCCCCCTGCAGTCCGGTCAAGCGATTCCCAGGATTGAATTTTCCGGCGACCTCGAGAATTGGTCTCCTCTCTCACCTCTTGCTGTCGGAGTCGAAGAAGTTTCCCGCAACAACAATCCGTCAGAAGGAACAACCCAAGTCACAATCCGTGTCAGCTTCCCTGAGATTGAATCACAAGCGGAGTTTTTCCGCGGAGTATGGCAACTGGACCAACGTTAATAGGGAAGGTGCTTTCTTCGATTGGCCAGCCAGACCGATTGATAGGCCTTTAAGACAATTTCACTGGCTTCCGCTTCCAGCTCTTTTCCGCTCAAGAGATCAATCCAATCCTCCGTTGCAATCAGATTGATGCTGGAAACAGGAATACGCTGTTCCTCGCCGGAAACATTATGAATGCAGAAGACGTTATTTCGGCGATCCATTGATTGACGCCAAAAGGCGAACACCTGCTCCCCAAGATGCAAGGTGAACTGTGTCGCATTGGGATGAAACGCCGCCTGTGATTTTCTAATCTCAATCAAGCGCAGGAGTTCACCAAGAATCTTCGCATGATGGGAATCCGCATCATTCAAGAAAGCATCCAACTTGTTCGCATCCCACTGATGGCGATTAATATGACGGTTGTGCTTCGTCCGGCCGTAGCGCTCAAAATCGTTTCGGGTTCCCAACAGACTGTGGATGTAAAAAGCCGGGATTCCCTCGAGCGCCAGCAAGACCGTATGAGCACAGAAAAATTCATCTTCCCCACCCAACGCATCGAAGAGACTGATATTGATCTCATAGGGGCGATTCTCACCGCCGGCCAATGCCCTTTCCGAAATTAATCCGCCACGCTTGCGCATCAGATCGACCAGACTATCGATTTCTTCATCCGAGAGAAGGCCCTCTGCCGGTCGCAGACCGATTCCATCGTGGGATGCGATGAAATTAAAATACGTCGTTCCGGGCTGCGCGGGAGGCATACGCATCATCCATTGTTTGAGATGAAAGGAATTCCCGGTGGTGATGGCATGAAGCAGCAAAGGCGGAAGCGAGAAATTGTAGATGCTGTGTGCCTCGTTGCAGTTTCCGAAATAAGCGAGATTCTCCTGATTGGGAATATTGGTCTCTGTGATGATCACGGCATCCGGCTTTACGTGCTCGATCAAGGTGCGGAACAACCGAACGAGCTCGTGAGTCTGCGGAAGGTTGATGGATCGCGTGCCGATCTCTTTCCAAATAAAGGCCACGGCATCGAGACGGAAGACACTGACTCCGTGATCCAAATGCGAACGGATAATCTTGACCAACTCCACGAGAAGGTCGGGTTTTGAAAAATCCAAGTCGACTTGATCGTGCCCAAAAGTGCACCAGACATGCTTGGTTCCGGACGGGGTTTCTGTCGGCCTCAACAAGGGAGAAGTTCTCGGTCGAACCACTTCGCTCAAGTCCTCTTCAGGTTCAGCCTGAAAAAAGTAATTCATCCCCGGCTCCTCATCGTTCTGGAATTGCACAAACCATTCGTGCGAGGCCGAGCAATGATTGACCACGAGGTCCGACATAACGCGATACTTCGTCGAGATCTCCTCGATATGAGACCAGTCACCTAATTCAGGATTCACGGAATTGTAATCCGACACGGCAAAGCCATCATCGGAAGTCCACGGGAAGTAGGGAAGAATATGGACAATGGAAAGCCTCTCCTGCAGCCGCGAATCGAGAAACTCTTTCAACTCCTCCAAGGGCTTGGATCCACCCCTCTGAATGGTGTTGCCGTAGGTAATCAGCGCAACGTCCTTCTCCGACCAATGGTTCGTAAATGGAGCGGGCTCGAAGAAATGCTCGCGCAAGCGCATTGCCTCCACAAGCTGGTTAACCAAAACCGAATGATCACCCTTACCATAAATTTTGGTGAGGTGGGTTCCAATCCTCCCAAGGAGGGCATCCAACGGACTCATCATCTAGGAGAACTCATTATTATCTTTTTCAACCGCATCCAAAAAACGTTCGAAGACGTCAGGCATGGCGCTCTCGACCCGATTCCAGCTGGGAATGAACGGCGTCTCCATGGGTGACTTCAAAAAGACCTGCCCGGCAGCGATAATATTTTCAGCAAACAGCTCGGCTGATTGTTCCTCTTTATGGACATCAAATTCGAGACCATTGATTAACGCGTCATTCTTGTAGCGCTCCACAAAATCGAGGGCGTTGCGGTAATAGGCTGCCTTCAAGGAACGGAAAGTCCCCTTCTCGAAAACCACTCCCATTGTCGCCAGTTTCCGGAAGAACAATTTACAGATATCAATCGACATTTTCGAAAGCCCCTTTTCCTGATCGTCACTAGAAATGTCCTGATGTTTGTGATCATAGCGATCGGCAATATCAACCTGGCACAGCTTGTTGTTGGAGTAATTCCGATACATCTCTGAAAGCGTTCCCACTTCCAACCCCCAATCACTGGGCATCCGAATATCTTGGATGACGTCTTTTCTGAAGGAAAATTCTCCGGCGAGAGGGTATCGATAGCCGTCCATATATCGAAGGTAATCGGAGGCCCCAATCACCTGCTCCAGGGAGCGAAGAAGCGGCGTCACCAACAAGCGGGTCACCCGGCCATTCAAACTGCCATTCGCAACCCGGGGATAGTATCCTTTCGCAAATTGATAGCTGAACTGCGGATTTGCCATCGGGTAAATCAAGCGAGCCAATAGAGAGCGATCATAAGTAGTGATATCGCAATCATGAAGCGCGATCGCTTCCGCGCGATTGCTGGCCAACATATAGCCAAGGCAATACCAAACGTTACGCCCTTTCCCTTCTTCACTTGGAGCAAGCCCCTTTTCCGACAACTCGGCATCCAATTGGCGCAGCCGTGGTCCATCGTTCCACAAGACTCGATGATGCTGCGGCAGGACACTGAAAAACTTCAACGCTTCCCGGTATTGGTCCTCAGTCGCGCGATCCAAGCCAATGACAATTTCATTGAGATAGGGAACCTGCTTCACCTCGGAAATAATTTGAGGCATGGCATCGGTTTCCAACTCCGAGAACAGCGAAGGCAAGAGCAGCCCCATGGGGCGTCGTTTTGAAAATTTCACCAACTCGCTCTCGAGTTCCTCGATGCTTCGATTGGTTAAATTATGAAGTGTCGCGACGGCGCCGCCTTGGTGAAAATCAGCCATTGGTAGATTGTGGTATGTTGAGTTGATCTAAGATTTGGGTCATCACTTCAGCCCAACCGCGCGGGCCAGTTTCGGTGCTTCGCAGAACATCCTCTGCTTCGAGGAAAAAGCCATCGGGCGAGGCAATTACCACTCCGATATCGGCAGCCTTCAGCATCGCGAGATCATTGGGACGATCCCCCAGCGCGATGATGGCCGCCTCGCCTTTTCGAAAATACGCCAGCGGTTTCCCTTTATCGGTCTGGCCCTGCACATGCAGAAAGCGCCCTCCCCTCAAAGTCGTCAGACCACGTTCTTCCAGCAGCTGACAAAACTCTTCTTCATTCTCCTCACTGTCCTGCCAAACCAGTGGTTCACTGTAGTGCCGATCCGCAGATCTCTCCGCCGACTGTCGCCCCAGCCCGGTCCACTCCATGATTTTAGCAATCGTAGCATCCGAATACCCCTTGAAGCGATACTTTGCCCGGAGGGGCTTCAGCGTTTCCAAGATCTCCTCCCGCGGAGTTCCGAAAACCTCACAGTCTCCGCCATCACAAAGCGCCGAGCCATTTTCGACGATGAACGGGTCTTCATTTCCAAAATCTCCCCGCATCGCCAGCCACTCGGCTCTTGTTTTACTGGTATTCACCACCAGAGGAATCCCCGCTTCATCCATCCGGTCCAGAATGGGCAGCACTGGATCAAAGGAGTAATCACCGTGATCCAGTAAGGTCCCATCGAGGTCGCTCACTACCATCAAAGCCATTGATTTATCCGCCACGGCCTCTTTCTTAGCGCATCCCGTGCCAATTGCCAACGGAACGCCCGACAACCTGAGAAATCATTTTACCTATCAACCTGAATCGACAAGTCTCCGCCATGCCCGAACTTGCTGAAGTCGAACTTGCCCGCCGCCAATGGGCCAAACACCACGGAGAAGCCATTTCCGGAGTCGACGTTCATCCCAAAGCCCGCATTTACCGTGATTGCCCCGCTCCGGCGCTGCGCATTTTGAATGGGAAGAAGCTCCTCTCCTCAAAAGCTCACGGCAAGCGTATACTCTTCACCTTCGCATCGAAGCTTCATCTCGAAGTCCACCTCGGGATGTCCGGGAAGCTCTCGACCTCTTCGACCGATCACGAAGAGCAAAAGCACGACCACCTCATTATCCGCACCAAAAAGGCGGCCCTCATCTTCAACGACTACCGGATGTTCGGTCGCATCATGCTCCACGATTGCGCAGATCCCTGGGCGGAATTTCCTCCCCAGCCCCAGGATCCCAAATTTTCCCGCGCTCACATTCGCAAACTCGTCGGGCGGCACCCGCGCAAGCCCCTCAAAGCGCTTCTCCTCGACCAAAACGCCTGCCCCGGCATCGGCAACTGGATGGCCGACGAAATTTGCTGGCGCATGGGTATCTATCCCGGAGAACTCTGTGCCGACCTTAACCCCGCCGCCCTTCGGAAAGAAACCCGTTTCGTCGCCCTCGGTGCGCTCAAGCATGTCGCCGAGAAAAACATGACGGCATCAAAAGACGGCTTCGCCCCCGGTTCCTACGTCGAAAACGTCCCGCCTAAAAACTGGCTCTTCCAACATCGCTGGAAAAAAGGCGGCATCTGCCCAAAATGTAAAAGCGAACTCGCCCGCGACACCATCGCCACCCGCACCACGGCCTGGTGCCCGACTTGTCAGCCGTCTTAGCTCACTCTGGAATATC
>JAKMEV010000178.1:0-5040 GCA_022425785.1 Akkermansiaceae bacterium
TTTCGGTCACAAATCAAACCAAGGCTCTTAGGGCTGCCGGTGAAGAAGTTTACGGTCTCGCCGGTGGTGAGCCGGATATCGATACTCCTGACTTTATCAAGCAGGCGGCCTACACCGCTCTCACCGAAGGAAAAACGAAATACACCCCTGCTGCGGGCATTCCTGAATTGCGCGAAGCTCTCTCCGAGAAGCTGAAGCGTGACAACAAGGTGAACTACGATCCCAAACAGATTTGTGTGACCTCCGGGGCCAAGCAGGCTTGCTTTAATGCCATCCTCGCGGTTGTTGAGGAAGGTGACGAAGTGATCATTCCTTCGCCATACTGGGTGAGCTACCCCGAGATGGTAAAGCTTGCCGGTGGTGTTCCCGTTTTGGTTGAGACCAAGGAGAGCAACAAGTGGAAGATCACCGCGGAAGAGTTCGAAGAGGCAATGACTCCCTCGACCAAAATGATTATTCTAAACACTCCGGGTAACCCAACTGGATCAGTTTATTCACGTTCGGAAATCGAAGCGATTGTTGAAGTGGCTTCATACGAGGACATCATTATTCTTGCTGACGAAATCTACGAGCACCTCGTCTATGGTGATGCCGAGCACGTGAGTGTCGCTTCGGTCAACGAAGACGCTTATAACCTGACGATAACCGTCAATGGTTTTTCTAAGTCTCACTCTATGACCGGTTGGCGTGTGGGATACACCGCAGCTCCTCCGGAATTTGCCGGTGCACTTTCGTCAATTCAGGGACACACTAGTTCCAATGCGACGACCTTCTGTCAGTATGGCGCTTTAGCTGCTCTGAAAGCAGACGAGTCCGCTGACTTTATCGCCAACCTCAAGGGGGAGTATGACGTTCGTCGTCAATTCATGTTGGCCCGCCTTAAGGCGATTCCCAATGTGAGCGTAGTTGATCCCAAAGGGGCTTTCTACTTTTTCGTCAACTGCACCAATCTGGGGCTTAAGTCGGTCAATCTTTGCGACAAGTTATTGACTCGCTACAAGGTGGCCGCTGTTCCGGGGATTGCCTTTGGACACGACATGGGTGTTCGTCTCAGCTACTGCACGACCCTAGATGTTCTCAACGAAGGAGTTTCTCGCTTCGAAGAGTTCTGTCGTTCGCATTGATCCCAATCAATCTGCGAAAAAGGCGCGGGAGACCGCGCCTTTTTTTGTGATCAGATATCGAGGCGTATTAGGCCTCCTTGGCTTTTTCTTCCTCCTGTATGGTTGAAGAGTGTCCAATGGAAGGAAGGACTCTGCGGACCAATTTCTTAAGTCCGCCTTCGCCTTCCTCATAGTCGATTTCGGCCTGGCGGTGTGCTTTTTCCCAGGCGGGTGCGAAGCCGGGGGCTTGCTCGCGCATCAGGCCGATAGCGTTTTCGATGATGGTGAGTTGGCGGAGTTCGGCCCGGCCAGGCTTTTGCTGGATCGTTGAGAGATTGACGCGAAGCGTTTCATTCTGCGCGCGAAGGTCTTCGAGTTTTTTCTGAATGCTCTCGTTTCCTTCGGCGTTGACCTTGAGTTGGGTATTGAGGTGCTGCTGAAGTTCTTTGCTTTCTTCGCTCACCCGGGCAACTTCTTTCTTCATGTTCCGTCGGGCGGAGAAGCCTGATTTCCAGGTGAAGAAAGTGACAAGGAGTCCAAGGAGGAGGCCCCCGGCGAAGGGAGTGAAGAGGAATTCTTTCAGTGTTTCCATAACAATGCGAGTAGCAGTGTTAGCACTGGTCTTGTCCTTTGTCTAGTGATGTCACTTCGATTGCTCGAGCATTCTCACCAATGAGACTTCGGCTTGCGAGCGAACGTCTTCGGGGAGCTCCACTTGCGGGCTGAGATTTTCCAAGCAAGCGTGGAGTTTTTCAAGAGTATTCATCTTCATGTAACGGCAATCGGCGCAAGCGCAGTGATCGGTTGGTCCGGGGATGAGGTTTTTCTCGGGGACTTCTTTTTGGATGCGGTGAAGCATTCCTGACTCGGTGACGATGATGATGTTCTGTGATTCGGCTTCCTTGCAGAACTTGATCATTTTTTCGGTTGAGCAAACTTCATCGGCGAGAAGGCGAACGGCTTGCGTGCATTCGGGATGTGCTACCACGACGGCATCGGGATACTCGTCCTTGATTTCCTGAATTGACTCACGGGTGAACTCGACGTGGACGTAGCAAGAGCCCTGCCAGAGATCCATTTGGCGGCCGGTTTGTTCGATGACCCATTGCCCGAGGTTGGCGTCGGGCACGAAAAGGATTGGGCGGTTGGCTGGTGCTTGATTGACGATGCGGGGAGCATTTCCCGAGGTGCAAATGACGTCACAGAGCGCTTTCACGCCGGCGGAGCAGTTGATGTAGGCGATGACGTAGTAATTCTTCTCTTTGTTCTCATTGAGAAAGACTTCGAGCTTGTCGGCGGGGCAGGCTTGTTCGAGGGAGCAACCGGCGTCTTTATCGGGAAGAACGATCGTTTTGTTCGGATTGAGAATCTTGGCGGTTTCGGCCATAAAGTGCACGCCGCAGAAGCAGATGACGTCGGCGTCGGTTTCCTGAGCCTTGTATGCCAGACCGAGGGAATCGCCGACATAGTCGGCGAGATCTTGAATGGGGCCGATTTGGTAGTTGTGGGCCAAGATGACGGCGTTGCGTTCTTTTTTGAGGCGCAGAATATCTTCTTTGAGGTCGAGGACCGGTGCGTCGGGCATGGTGGGAGTTTCCCGAAAAGGGATTTGCAAGGCCAGATTAATCGCCGGGAAAGGCGTAATCGACATCTCCCTTGGTTAGCTCGCAAAAGTAAAAGCGGTTTCCAAATTGTCCGGGATGAATAAGAGTCTGGAATTGACTGACTTCTTTGGGCGATGGCGATTTAAGAAGCCATTCCTTGGCGCAATGGACGAGGAACCGTCCCTGGGCAGTCACCGGGTGTTGGGTCAGGCCCAGATCGCGTGCGGCATTTTCGACGGAGGTGAAATTGACGTCTTCGGTGAGATCTTGTTCTCCGGGAAAATCGAGAGGGTGGGCATTCGACTGGTGATTGCGATAGCAGCGGAGGGTCCCCGCCGAACGAGCGGGGTGATGGAGGGATGCTTCATCCATTCCGTAATCGATGAAGGTGAAGAGTCCTTTTTCGAAGATCTCGGAGAGTGGTCCCAGAAATGAATTGAGGTCGGGGTCGCCCTCGGTGACGAATCCGTCGGGAAAATCCCCATCATAGGAGAGATCGATAGGATCAGGAAGGGTGGCCCACTGGAAAGCCTTTCCATCATGATCGACGGCGGCTTCCCGCCATTCGTTTTGGGTTCTGAGGTAAAGCGGCACGGGGAGGGCATCGAGGACCTCATTGGCGACGAGCACGCCGAATTTAGCCTGAATGTCCTTTGGTTTCGATGTGATGGTGGCTCGCTCACCAAGGCAATTCTGTAAAAAGAGACATCTTTGGGGAAGCGGTTCGCTAATTACGTAATGGGTAGCTTTGGCAAACTGCGGATCAAGAGCGGGGAGGTAATCGAGGATATCGAGGGCCAGAGCGCCGTCGTGGGCTCCGATTTCCACAATGGTAAAGGAGTCGGGCGAGCCGTTGGCGGTCCAGAATTTGTGAAAACGTCGTGCGAGGAGCTTACCGAAGACCGGACCAACGGAAATGCTGGTCATGAAGTCGCCCTCCTTGGAGGCCGTGGGCGTTTCTGGTCGGGAATAGTAGCCGTGGGTGGGGTGATAGAGGCATTCCGCCATGTATTCATGAAAGGGAGTGGGGCCATTATTTGAGATTCGCGCAATGAGCTCATTGGCCAAGTCAGAGATTGCCCCGGAGTCGGATCGGGGATAAGGAAATGCCTGTTGCAGGCCTTCTGGGTTGGCAGTTATGCGGAAGCTCATGTTTGGACGAAAGAAAAAGAAGGAAAAGCGCAGCTTGTTCAAGCGCAAGGGCTTTTGGATTTTTACGATTTTCTGCCTAACGATAGTGGGGATGGGGAGCTATTATGTCGATAAGGAGTTACAGCCCTATCGTGACATCGCTCTGGAATACGACCTCGCGCTGATTCCCGTGGTGGAGCAGCCGAGTTTTATTTTGGACCGTAAAGGACGCGAACTGGGCCGGATTTTTGTTCAGAACAGACACAATATCCCGTTGGAGGAAGTTCCTCCGGTTTTCGTGAACGCGGTGTTGGCTCAGGAGGATCAGCGGTTTTACGACCATGCGGGTGTGGATTGGGTGGGTGTTGGCCGTGCGGCATACTTGAATTACAAGAGTGGACGCCAAACCCAGGGGGCGGGAACGCTTACAATGCAGTTGGCTCGAAATGCCTTCAACCTTCTCAATGAGGCAGAAGACAAAGGATGGTCGGGATACGAGCGTAAGATTATCGAAGCCTTTCTGGCGCTGAGAATTGAGGAAGATCTCCATTTGCAATTGGAAGGTGAGTTTCCTGATTTCCTGGAGCGAAAGAAGAAAGTGAAGGAGCAGATTGCCGAGTATTACCTCAACCGCGTCCCTTTCGGGGCGGGATTTTACGGGGTGAGATCTGCGGCTCTGGGTTATTTTGGAAAAGAGCCGGTTGATCTGGAGGCTCACGAATGTGCGTCCATTGTCGCTTGTTTGAAAAACCCTTCAAAATTGAATCCTCTGAAATACCCCGAGGTAAATCGCAAGAACAGGGATCATGTGCTTCGTCGAATGGCCTTAGAGGGAATGATCACCGATGCGGATCGGGATCGGTTGATTGCCCTTCCGGTCACGACGAATCCGAATCCGATTCGACGAGGTAAATCGCATTTGTATGAGTTGATTGCCAAGCAGGCAAACCAATTGGTGGGGGAAGAAGCGCTTTCGCAAGGCGGCTACATCATCCGCACCACCATTGATTTGGCCTACCAGAACAAGGTTGAAGAATCCCTCAGGGCTCAATTGGAAGAAGCCGAGAGTAGGCCGGGATACCAGCATCAGACATATCAGGATTTTTATACGGGAAGCAAAAAAAGCCGGGATTATCTACAGGGATCTGCGTTGATGGTGTATCACACGACCGGAGAGGTTTTGGTTCACGTGGGGGGACGGG
>JAKMEV010000198.1:0-9657 GCA_022425785.1 Akkermansiaceae bacterium
GCGGTTGGTTGACTGACCAGACCGTCAGCTTCACTGCCACGGCGGCGCAGGCCACCGGGCAAACGCTCGGCATCTACCTCGAGGTGACGAGCGGCACGCAGGTCGAGTGGGACAACGTCCGTCTTAATGCGGAGGTTTCCGCGCCCTTCGCCATTACCAAGATCATCGTTTCGCCAGACTCCGAGAGCGTCGAGTTGACCTGGACATCGAAACCCGGCGAAGAGTTCATCGTTAAGTACTCGACTGATATGACCAATTGGGACGCGGATCTCGACGACGGAGTGATTGCCGACGCCGGTGATTCGACTAACCGCACCTACGGTATCGCTGGAATCGCTGGGGAGGGCGGGAAGCTCTTCTTCCGCGTAGAGAAGCAATAGAAGCAGGCCCGCTGCCTCTTTTTTTGGCTCAACCTTCTCTTTCACTCTCTCTCGCGAATTCCCTAGAAGCCACGAACAAAGACATGCTCTCCAAACGAACGCTTGCGGCAATCACCGCGTTGATTTGTGCTGTTGCCGACCTGGCCCACGGTGACCAGACGCTTCCGCCCGGCACGGATGAATTCACGATCAATGGTCGCCGGACCTACGTGATTCTTCCCGAGCCCGAAGACGTCGTTTCGACCGATAAGATTCCCTGGCTTTGGTATTGCCCGTCCGATCACAACCTGCCCGGAACACTCGAGCAATGGATGATCGCCGAGTGCCGGTCGCGCGGGGTGGCGGTGGCCGGTATCGACCTTGGGGGGAACATGGGGACACCGGTGGGACGCGCGATTCTTACGACGCTCTACGACGAACTCACGCAGAACCGGGGGTTTTCGGAGAAGCCATGCATGATTGGCCGCAGCTACGGAGGGTTGCAGATGTATACCTGGGCTGCGGAGAATGCGGAGTCGGTCGGTGGCCTGGCGGGGATTTATCCCGTCTGCAATTATCCAAGCTATCCGGGGATCGACCGAACCGCTGGTTTCTACGGAGTGAGCGTGGCGGAGATGTGGACCATCCTTCCGCAGCACAACCCGATCGACAACCTCGCACCGCTGGCTGCGGCGAATGTCCCGATCTATCACAATCACGGCGATGTCGATGGCCTGGTGCCGATGGCTGATAACTCCAGTACTGTGCAGACGCGCTACGAAGCGCTTGGCGGAAGCATGACCCTCGAGGTTCTCGTCGGACAGGGGCACAACTACAACCCGGCCTTTTTCGAGAGCCAGGGGATGGCCGATTTCATCGTTCAGAATGCCATTATTGGCGCAGGTTCCGATGTCACCGCCCCGAGCGTGACCGCTCTGAGCCCGGCTGATGGTGCGACGGGAGCTTCCCTGGGTGGCAAGCTGACCGTGACCTTCAATGAGTTTGTGCAGAAGGGAGCGGCGGGCAACATCACCATCAAGAGAACCAGCGATGACGTGGTTTTTGAAACCATCCCGGCCAACTCCTCGAAAATCACGATCATAGGCCCGGACGTCATCATCGACCCTACGGGGACCCTCGCAGCCAACACGGCATACTCCGTCCAAATTGAGAACGGGGCGATTGAAGATGTGGCCTCCCCGACGAATGCCTTCCCCGGCATTGCGGACACCACGCCCTGGAACTTCACTGCGGGACCGCCGGACGGCACCGCCCCGAGTGCCACCTCCCTGATTCCGGGAGACGACGACACGAATGTGACCGCCAATTCCAACCTCGTGATTCAGTTCGATGAGGACATCCAGAAGGGAAGCGGAGACATCGTCATCACGGAAACGGGCGGCGGGATCCTCGAAACCATTCCGGCCACCGACTCCCGTGTCTCGGTCAGTGGTGCGTTGGTCACGATCAACCCGAACGGCGTTCTCACCTACAACACGGCCTACCATGTGGAGGTTTCCTCGGGAGCCTTCAAGGATCTGGCGGACAACCCTTGGTCGGGAATTTCTGGAGCGAGCGAATGGAATTACATCGCCGAGCCCCCTCCGCTTATTGCCCCGATCACGGTTCAGAATGCCAGCTTCGAGACCGCCGGATCAAACCCGGACTGGGTGCCGGGCTGGTCGGCGAACACCGGCAATTTCCGGACTCGAACCAGCATCGGCACGCTCTCTCCCACCGACGGCGTCCGGCAGGCGTGGATGTCCGACGGCACCTATGGATACCAGGATACCGGGCATATCATTGTCGCGGGAGCGACCTACACGCTCACCGTGGATTTCGGGGCCGATCAGAATAACTTTCCCGATTTGGAGGGGGTGAGCCTTCGGCTTTATGGTAGCGACCTTGGATTTGACACGCCCCTTGCCGCGACTGAAACGATCGGGCCCGCCACGACCCAGTGGCTCCATGACCAGACCGTGAGTGTGCTGGTCACCCCGGCCATGGCCACCGGCCAGACCTTGGGAATCTATCTCGGCGTGAGCAGCGGGACCCAGGCGGAATGGGACAACGTGCGACTCGTCTCCTCGACTCCAAGCGGTGAGGACACGACCGCGCCGATCCTCACCGGCAAGGTTCCCGTGGATGGTGCTACTGGAGTCGCCGCCAACACCAACATCGAGGCGACCTTCAGCGAGGCGGTCCAGCTTGGTGCTTCTGGAAACATCACCCTCGACCACCTATCGGGTGGAGTGGATGTGGTGATCGATGTCGCCGCCCATGGCGGCCAGCTCTCGGTTGCGGGGCACGTGCTGACCATCGATCCGGGCACCGATCTTGCGGCGGGGGTCGACTACGCGTTTCTCTTCGAAGCCGGAGCGGTCACCGATTTGGCGGGTACCCCGAATGCCTTTGCTGGAATTTCCGACACCACGACCTGGAACTTTGCCACCGTGGCACCCGATGTGACTGATCCAGATATTTCCTCGCTGAGTCCGACGGACGATGCCACCGGGGTGGCGGTCAGTGCCGACTTTGTCATCACTTTCGATGAGGATGTGCAGAAGGGGAGCGGCGACATTGTCATCACCGAGACTGGAGGGAGCATCTTCGAGACCATTCCGGTGGGTGACGTCCGGGTTTCGGTGAACGGGGCGATGGTGACGATCAATCCCGACGGAACGCTTGCCAACGATACGGCCTATCACGTGGGGATTGCCAGCGGTGTCATCGAAGATCTCGCCAACAATGATTTCCCCGGTCTCACTGGATCGACCGCTTGGAACTTCACCACCGCCACCGCTCCCACAGGTGGGCCGATCACAGTGTCAAACTTCAGCTTCGAAGAAGCCGATATCGGCGGGCAGCAAGTCCAGGTGCCAACGGGCTGGTCGCGGGACGGAGCGAACGGTGGCATGGCCGATCGGGCTGAATCAACTGAGGACGATCAGCACATTTGGGCCAACGGTCCGTCCGCCGGAGGCCCGACGACCTTTCACATCACTCTCGGCGAGGAAATCACCGAGGGCGTGAGCTATACTTTGACAGTCGATGTGTTTCAGACAGACAACTTCACCGGCTCGGAGGCGACGATCCGCTTGTTTGGAAGCGACGCTGGCTTCGCGACTGCGCTGGCTGAAGTGGCCGGCATCGCGCCTCCTCAAAACGGAACTTTATTCAATCAGACCGTCATGTTCACTGCGTCCGCTGGCGAGGCGACCGGACAGACGCTCGGGATCGCCTTGGTTGGTTCCGGTGGTATTCAAGCTCGATTCGACAACGTGCGCCTCACCGCCTCTGCTCCTCCGCCGACCAACACCTTCGTCAATTGGATCGCCGGATTCGAACTCGATCCCGCTGAAAAGGATTTCGGCGACGATGTGGATGGGGACCATCTCGCCAACGGCGTGGAGGCCTGGTTCGGGACCCATCCGGGGCAGTTCGATGTGGGTATCAGCATCCTGAACTCAAATGGCACGACCACGACCTTTGAGCATCCGCAGAATGATGATCCACCGAGTGATTTGAGCGGGTATTACGAGTGGTCGCCGAATCTCAATGATTGGTATACCAGTGGCAGCGGTCCGGCGGGTGGGCCGACGGTGAGCTTTGTGCCGAGCACGGTGGGAACGACGACCTTGGTGACCGCGACGGCAAGTGAGGCACTCGACAAACTTTTTCTGCGAGTGGGGGTGAGGCAGCTCCCTTGAGAAACTTTCAACAGGCAATCCAACCGAGACGGCGGCTTTCTTCGGAAGGCCGCTGTTTTCTGACAAGGGTGGGGGTGATGCAGAATTAAGGGAAGGGCTGCAGCCCGCCGCCCGTATTACGGCAGGTAGTGGAACTTGCGCGCCCTCGCCTCGTCCTTCCAACCATTTAGAATGACCATCCGCATGAACGTGGTAACAATGAGAAAAAATCGTCGGCTGGGTAATAACCACAGAAAGAAGAGAGAAAACATCATGAAGAATATCTTTTATACCTTGAGCGTCTGGGCGATCAGCTTTGGCTTTCTAAGCCCCTTGTTTGCGCAGGACTCCTCTCCGTCGAAAGCGGTGCCCGGCGGTCTCAGCAGCAAGAAGGGAACGGGAAAGATTTTCCCGCCGAATGCCAAATTCCTGAAGGTTGCCGGGCACGACGCGTATCTGGCTCTGCCCGAGGGGGTGGAAGCCGGGCAGAAGGCACCGTGGCTCTGGTATTGTCCTTCCGACTACAAACTACCCGGAAAGCTCGAGCAATGGATGATGAACCAGTGCCTGGCCAATGGCATCGCGGTCGCCGGGATTGATGTGAAGGGGGATTTTGGAACGCCGGCCGGGCGAAAGATTTTCACCGCGTTTCACAAGGAGCTTACCGAGAAGCATGGCTTGACCAAGAAGGCCTGCATGCTGGCGCGAAGCTACGGTGGCACGCAGATTTATAACTGGGCCGCCGAGCATCCCGAATCGGTGGCCTGCCTCGCGGGGATTTATCCAGTCTGCAACCTGGCGAGTTACCCGGGGTTGAAATCCGCTGCAGGCAAGTATGGGATGTCGCAAGAGGAATTCGCGAAGGAACTCAAAAAGCATAACCCCATTGACCGCCTCGCACCTCTCGCCAAGGCGAAAGTGCCGATCTATCATAACACCGGAGACGTCGATAAGCTGGTGCCGCCGAAGGACAATTCCTTTCTCGTAGAGAAGCGTTACAAGTCCCTGGGCGGACCGATGACAGTGACGATCTTTGAGGGCCAGGGGCACAACTACTGGACGGGCTTCTTCGAGGATCAGGCCATGGCCGACTTCATCATCAAGCATGCCAAGAGTCAGAAAAATCTTCCCAAGGTGTTGATCATTGGTGATTCCATCTCCGGCGGATACAGCAAGCCGCTGATCGACTTGTTGAAGGGGAAGGCGGAGGTGACCAAGCTGGGTGCGGTGGCGGGATATCGGATTCAGAAGGAGACGTTTTGGCATTCACGGGGGACCGCAAAGTATCTCGATTTTGGCAGTGCCAAGGCCTGCATCGTGGACTTCGAGCGCTTTGCGAAACATTTGGAAGACACCCCATATGATGTGATCCATTTTAACTTTGGCCTGAACGATATCTTTCGCGGCCGGAACGGAGCGTGGCACAACCCGGTCGATCAATACGCCAGGGATCTGGCCAAGATTGTGACCTTGCTGAAAACAAATGGAGCCAAGGTTATCTGGGCCAACATCACCCCGATTCCCGCCAATGCTCCTCACAATCCCGAGGGCGACGAACTCATCTACAATGCCGCGGCCGCCAAGGTGATGAAGAAGCACGGCATCCCGATCAACGATCTGCACAGCGTAGTGACGCAGTGGGAGGGATACGCCGAATGGAAGAAGGGCAACGATGTGCATTTCCCTGGAGCGGTTTACTCGAAACTGGCAGAGAAAATTGCCGGAGTCATCCTGGCGAAGCTTCAAGCCTCCGAAGACTCGAGAGAGAAGTAAGAAATCAGAATCGAGTGGTTTTATATATGCTCATACCAGGGTGGTGAAAATGACCTTTCAGCCCGATCCAACCACAATCCGATAAACGGCACGAGCGGATGCCGTTATCTACCAATATCACGACCTTGGTCCACCAATAGTCCCTCTTGTGCGAGCAGATTCAGGGCGACTTTGGTTGTCTTGGGGTTGACTCCCTAGAGACATTGGTGTTGAAAATACTGGCGCTTGCAAGATTTCCAGTCCAACTTGCCTAATCCCGTGCGGTCGAGATACAGGACTATGGCCGATCTACCCACCACAACGCATGAAATTCAGAAGTCACATTCTCACGATTGTCCTTGCTGCCAGTCCGGCCCAAGGAGCGCTTGTTGTTGTCTCCGGCTACGTCTACGCCACGACCGCTGAATCCCAGCCCCAGCCGACCAATTTCGTGGGTGGTGCGCTCTCCGATGTTGGCAATGTCAAACTGACCGACGGTGTGCTTGGCACGGGGAACTGGCAAGATGGTAAACATGTCGGGTTCCGGAACCTTGGAGGAGACAGCGGCAATCCCCAGCCACGGGTGACCTTTGATCTGGGAGTACTCCACACTGTTTCGACGGTCGACATTTGGACGGAAAGTTCGTTCAACGCGCGTAATGAATCGGCCTCGATTTCTTCCAGCGTCGATGGCGTCACCTTCAGCTCACCTGTCACCGTGGATCCCATTATATGGACCGATGGATTCGCCAACACCTTTCTCGAGCGAGGTTCGATCGACGTTTCGACCCTGCCCGACGGGCGATTTTACCGTATCGATATCTTTGACTCCGCCGAGTGGGTGATGATCAACGAGATTCAGTTCGATGGGACCGTCGCGGTTCCCGAGTCCTCCGCGTCAATTCTGCTCGGTCTTGGGGTTCTCGTTTTAGGTCGCCGTCGCCGCGCTTAAAGCTGCCGGGCCGTGGTGAACCCAACGGGTGTGGTGCCAGAGTAGTAACCCGCGCGGTGGTTTCTGCCGCATGAGATGCGGCGTGAGTCTCCCTCGTGAGCGGAGGGCTACTTGTTGCCAATCACCACCTCTTCGGAGCCGGCCCCACCGTCCCGCCTTCCACAAACTCGGCGGCGATCTTCGTCTGGCGGGTGTCTTCCTTCCCGTGGCTGATGTTTGTCGCCCAGCGCGCGATCCGGTTCACCATGAGCTGTGCACTCCAGCGGACATGAGAGATCGTCGGCTGGTAGCGCTTGAAATACGGGGCCACGTCGCAGCAGATCAGGGAAACATCCTGCGGCACCCGCAGCCCCCGATGGACCAGAAACTGAGTCGTTGCGAAGTATTCCGCCGTGCTGAAGAGAAACATCGCCGTGGGCGGGGTGCGGGAAAACAGCGATTCGAGGCATCGGTAGAGCCCGTCGAATCCACCCTCCCATCCCGGCATGTTGTAGTTGCCCGCCTCGATACCGTGGGCTGCCAATTCATCGAGAAAGGCAACACCGTCGGGCCCGGGAGTCGACAGGGTGGTTCGACTTTCCAGCATCACAATCCGTTGGTGCCCCAGAGCGATCAGCCGGCGCGTTGCGGCCACACTCGCGGGCACCAGGTTCGGCGCGATACCCGCGATTCTCCATCTGGCGAACCCACCGTAGAGCGAGAAGACCGGAATCTGCCGTTGCTCGAACCATTGAAGGACTTCCAATGAACCGCCAGCCACCACCCAGGCGTCCGCCCCGGTGTCCTTGATCATGCGGGCCAGTCGCCGCAGGTTTCCCCCGAGGTCCGTCAGGCTCTTCGGCGCGTGGACGACCGTGTGCCCCGCCGCCACCAGCTTGCTCTGGAACCGGGTGAACAAATCATGTGCTTCGTCGCCTTTCTCGTAAAACAGGACCGCTACCCGCAACGTGGGCGAGGCGTGCTCCTCCGGCAGCACGATCTTGCGGCGCCGGCCCGCACCCTGGCCCACCAGCAGCCCCTCCTGCTCAAGGTGCCTGAGCGCCATCTTGATCGTGTTACGCCCGACGCCGAGTTGCGCCACCAATTGATCCTCGCCGGGCATCGTTTCGCGCCACGTGCCGCGCCGCAGCTCCTCCCGCAAATACCCGGCCACCTGCTCGGAGGCAGAGAGAACGTGCAGCGGGTCCATGGGGGTAAGCCTGTTGGGTTTAGGGGTGGTTGTCGAAGCAAATATCTCTTCCGGTGTGTGTATGTGTGTGTATGTGTGTGGAGACTGCGGCTGAAAAACAAACTTCCCGTCCTGCTTCCCCATCCCGGAGGTAGGATGACTCGCCTCTGAGAACAGGAATTTTAGTTCCGAAGCGCCCTGGAGACCTGAGCAGTCAGCTTTTCCCCTTTTCCTATGATAATGCGAACCACCTTCCTTTCGATATTGGTCTTGTCCGCTTCGGTTTTTCCCGCCTTTGGGCAATCAACGGCCTTTGTCGATCCGTTCACTTTTCCTTCCTCTGCCGGAACGCTGCCGACGGATTACAATCTCGATGTCCCCGCCCGCCAGGCCGGCGGCACGCTGACTTCCACCTACACCATGACGGACAATGTCGGTCATGCGAACAACGAGGTTTTCCTGCAGGACGATCATTTCAGATTCGGTCCCAGTGATGTTATGCTAATCCGGACGCAGGCGATCGACTCCGCCAGCCAGACAGCCATCGATCTGGACACCGATTTTGGTAACATCGTCGCAGGACGCACTTGGGAGATCGAATTCGACGCCTACGCTGTGCGCAACAGCACTGCTGTCAGCGACCAGTGGTGGGCGATCTCGATCGGTGACGTCGCCCCCGGCGGCGACGAGGCTGGCATCCGCGGCCCGAATCATCCCTCGGCGGATTTTGCGATCCTGCTGCGCGCCGATGGCCGATTCACCCCTTGGGTCGATGGCAACTCGCTCGGCTCCGGCAAAACCTCTCGGACTCCGCTCTGGGGCGTCGTCTATCATTTCAAACTCATCATCGATGACCTCAAACCGGTGCCGGAGGTGACCGCGATCCACACGGTCGATGGGGTCGAGACGAACCTCGGCACCTGGCCGGTCACTTGGGACAACACCACCAGTCGCTTCATCGAATTACGCGCGCACCAAGGCGGGCAGGCATCCGGCGCCCCGCTGATGGATGTCCGCATGGACAATCTGACCATCAATATTACCCAGGACGTCGACGGGCCTCCGATCGTACTGAGGCCGGTGGTCGAGCAGGATGTGTGGACGGGCGATCCGCTCTCGCTTTCCGTTCGCGCTGGCGGCACCACACCGATCAGCTATCAGTGGAGGCTCAATGGCGTCGACATTCCCGGGGCGACGGATTCGACCTACCTGGTCGACGGTGCCGGTTTCGCCGACGCGGGGCTCTACGAAGTCACCATCACCAATGCCGAAGGGACGATCACCAGCCAGGCCGCTATTGGCGTGATTTTCCCGACTCCGGAGCAGCGCAGTTACGAACCCCCCAATCCGAGCAGCCGTCGCGCGGGGATCGTCGTTTCGGAAATCCTCTATCACCCTGCCGCCTCGACCGCCCCGGCAGAGCTGGAGTTTGTCGAGCTCTACAACAGCGAGCCGTGGCCGACCGATCTCTCCGGATGGCGACTCGCTGGCGACGCTGATTTTTTATTCCCAGACGGGACAACGATCCCTGCGCTCGGCTACTTGGTCGTGGCGCGCATGCCCGCTGATGTCGAGGATGCCTACGGGATCAGCGGCGTGCTCGGCCCGTGGTCTGGCAATCTCCCGAATGCCGGCGGCACGGTGCGGCTGCGTAAGCCTTCTGACGCGATCGTCTGGCAGGCCGACTACAACGACCGCCCCCCGTGGCCGGTCGCGGCGGACGGGACCGGCCACGGG
>JAKMEV010000252.1:0-22019 GCA_022425785.1 Akkermansiaceae bacterium
ACGAGGCTTGGTGATGAGAGGACTTCTAAAATCATCGGCTACGGGAGATCGATCACGAGGACCTTGGTGAAGATGAAAAAGCATGCGCAAGCCAGAACCATCCCGAGCACCGCCACGGTCGCGATTGATCGCTTGGAACGCGCCCCGCCCATGAAAGCGAGAGCGGGGACGAAAGCCATCGTCGCGAAGACATAAGGCACACCCGCGGCTTGCATCGAAATCACATAGAGCGTGAGAACGAGACAACTCAGAGCGCCGTGTTGCCAAACGACCGGCGCGTTAACCGAACTGACTCTTCCTTTCAACCAACGAAATGCAATCACCCCGCCCAAGACCACGACAATGACCAGCATCGGCATAACCGGATCGGGCAATCCTTGGTAGCTCACGAGCGCGATGTCCTGAAATTCGCCCTCCCGTTCTACGAGGTGTTTTTCCAATGCCGCGCCCCGCAAAAAGAGCGGCTCGGTCTTGGTTTCGGCGAGCTTGCCGCGCAGGTAATCTGTCTTCATCGCCGCCTCCAGCACATCGGCTATTTTTTTCACTGCCGCATCCGGAGTCGATTTCGGAGCCCACCAATAATGCACGTGCGGCATCACCACCTCGTAACCCAATTCCCGCGCGGTCGGCACTTCGGGTAATTCCGGATGACGTTCTGCCGCCAAGTAGGCCACCGCTCGGACTCCGCTTTCTTCGAAACCCATATACTCCGGGAGCGAGAACGGCGTAACATCAACATGCTCGCCCACGAGATCGTTACGACGTTTTGCGCCACCACCACTGGCGACCATGCGAAATCTCGCTTCACCTTCGGCCTTCTCCAGGCGACGACCGGCAAAATGCGTCGGCGTTCCCTGCGCCATCCCAAACAAAATGGCATCAGGCTTTTCCGCCGCCGCTTCGAGAACATCGCGCAGATTTTCAAACGGCGAATCCTCCCGCACGCAGATGACCAGGTTCGACATCGCAGTCGCCGCGATGGGGCGAAAGGCCTCGGGGCCATAGGAAACCCGGCCCGCGTATTTTGAAGTCAGAATTCCCTCGTGAAGATTGAGAATGGTATAACCATCGGGCACGGCATCGCGGACCCGCCGACTCCCGATCGTCCCGCCGGCTCCCGGAACATTGAGAATCACCAGGGGCTCCGGCAGTAATTCGTGATCGCGAATCGTCTTCTGCATGATGCGTGCAAAGGTATCGCTATCCCCGCCCGGCCCGAAGGGCACCACCACCTTAATCGGCTTGCGCGGAAATACTCCCTCACTAACCTCCCGGCTATCATCACACGAGGTTAACACCAACGCAATTGCGACAATGGAAAATACTGATTTGAGGAGCCGCATCTATTTCAGAAACAGTGGTGAAAACGTGATGCCCTTCATCATAGAGATTCCATCTGGAATGCCGAACCAAAAAAGGAATCACCCAAGATTCATCCAAAGAAATAAAATTTCGTGATTGCTCCACTGCTTAAGCCTACCTGAATCTTCGGCCAGAGTGAGCGACCCCGAAAGCACGCCAATGCAGAGCCGATTCTTTGACAAGAGTCTGGTCACGAATTTCATTGCGATCCTCCTGACAGTTGTTGGCTACTTCCTAGAAGCCCCCTATCGGCAGCCCGTCCTGAGCATCGGGCTCTTCGCCTTTTCGGGAGCCCTGACGAACTGGCTCGCCATTCACATGCTTTTTGAAAAGGTTCCGGGCTTCTATGGCTCCGGTGTCATTCCCGCGCGCTTCGAGGATTTTAAAAAGGGGATTCACCAACTCATCATGCAGCAGTTTTTCACGAAGGAGAATATTTCGCGTTTTTTCGAGAGCGGTGATGGCTCAAACGATTCCAAAATCGACCTCTCAACCTTGATCGATTCGGTGGATCTAAATCCCAGCTTCGAAGCTCTCCAGGCAGCAGTCATGGAATCCAAATTCGGGGCGACCCTCGCTATGTTCGGAGGGGCCGAAGCCCTCGCCCCCATCAAGCCCGACTTTATCGACAAGATGAGAGCCGCAGTGAAGGACATCGTTTCAGCCGAGGAGTTCCAAAAGAAGCTCCCGACCATGATGAGCGGAGTAGGCGATCACTCCCATCTCCTCGACCGGGTCAACGTCATCGTCGAGAAACGACTCGAAGAGCTTACGCCTCAGTTGGTCAAAGAAATCATCCAGAAAATGATCCGCCAACACCTCGGCTGGCTCGTCGTCTGGGGCGGGGTCTGCGGAGGATTAATTGGTTTGGGAGCGGGCTTTTTGTAGGGTGCCATCATGCAACTCAAGCTCATCCTATAAAGATCCTGCTCCCAAATAAGCAGGCCCAAGCAAGGAAAATGGTCGCCATCCCAACACGGATGTGCCAGCTCTATCGGCAGAATTGAAACAGCTTATGAAAACGACCAAAATCTCCTCTCTTCTCGCCACTCTGTGCTTCGGAATGTCCAATCTCGCGACGGCTCAAGACACTCTGCCCGACCCCGACGGTAAGCCCGCCGACATGAGTAAGCCCGTAAAAGTCTACATCCTCATGGGGCAATCCAACATGCTCGGCTTCGGCAAGGTTGCCGGAGACAAAGACGGCACACTCGAAAATGCCGTCAAAAAAGAAAACCTCTACCCCTTCCTCGCCGATGACCGGGGTAACTGGATTGAGCGGCAAGACGTCCGCAATGTCTTCACGATGGGAAGCGGTGGCCCCGGTGGCGGCGTTAAGAAAAGCGGATGGCTCAACATCAGCGGCGGCAAAATCGGTCCGGAAATCGGCATCGGCCATCACATGGGTAACCTCCACAGCGAGCCCGTTCTCATCCTCAAAAGCTGCATCGGCAACCGCAGTCTCGGATGGGACATTCTTGCTCCCGGGAGTCCTTCCTACGAATACGAAGAGACCGACAATAAAGGCAACAAGAAGACCATGGTCTACGCCGGATACGGAGAATCCCCGTTGAAGTGGGAAAAAGGCACCGAGCCCAAGCCCATCGGCTGGAAGGCCGGTGTGCAATATGACGGCGACATTGACCGCGCCAAGAAAGTCCTCGCCGATCTCGAGAAACACTACCCCGGCGGAAAGGGATATGAAGTTGCCGGATTCTTCTGGTGGCAGGGTGACAAGGATCGCTACAACGAAGGACACGCCGCGATGTATGAAAAAAATCTCGGCAGCCTCCTCAACGCCCTCCGCAAGGAATTCAATGCCCCAAAAGCCAAGATGGTCGTCGCCACCCTCGGTCAAACCGACAAGGATAACACCAAGGGCAATGAGAAGCTCATCATCGACGGCATGTTCGCCTTTGCCGCAGCCCACAAAGGAGAAGCTGCCACCGTCTACACTCACCCCCTTTCCCAAGGCGGAGCCTCAAACAGCCACTACGGCGGCAATGCCAAGACCTACATGAACGTCGGCCTCGCCATGGGCCAAGCCATGGTTGATCTCCTCAAAAAATAGGGATCCCCGGCCACCCGGTGGCCCCAGAGCGGCAAGCGATACCACTCTCGCAGTAAAAAGTCGGGGAGAATGAATCTCCCCGACTTTTTTTGGGCTTCATCTCTCGGGAATCGGCTCCCTGGGGGGCACGATCCCACCATCCCTGAAGTTTCGACTCCCCACCGGCCCGATCTGGTAGTAGCAATACGTGCAGACACTCACACATGCTCAACGAACAGGAAATTCGCGAATTGGTGGCAGCTCACGGAGCAGCCGTGAACGAGGGACGTCCCATCAGACAATTGATCGAAGACGGCGACCTCCCACGGCTGCAAGGCTGCACGGTTCTGGAGGGCAAAGTCTCCGATTCCGTCTTCGGCGATACCTTGAAAACACCTGCCGGAAAATCGATCCGCCTGATGTTCCGGAACAACCGGATCTCCACCCACGACGTCAACCGGGGGGCCATCCCCTTCAAGGATCAGGTCCTCGCCTTCAATCATGACCACATGCTTCAACTCGTGAAGCATATCCTTGGCTCGTCTCAATTTGAGGTGGACGGTTTGATTCCCAGCTCGACGGTCATTCCTGCGGAAAATCTCGACCTCGTGAAACTGGAGAATGTCCTGCGCCTCTACATGGCGGAGAGCTCCACCTCCACCTCGCTCTACCAACACTGGCTGGCTGCGAGAGAGGCAGGCCAGGACTTGTTAAATTACGCCGGGCACGAACTAAAAATCGCCGAACTCGAACCCAACGGGCGCCTTCCCTATCTCATGGATACACCGAGTACCAAGGAAGCCGTCGATCGCACCATCGATGCCGACTTCCTCGTTAAGAACGGCATTTGCACCGAAGAGCAATACGCCCAGATTCGCAACTCCTCCCTGATGGCCTTCGGCATCGTTTCTCAAAACCTCGCTCAAAGAGGAATGATCCTCGTCGACACCAAGACCGAACACGGCATCAATGCCGAGGGCAACATTGTCGCGGCAGACGAACTTTATACCATGGATTCGTCCCGCTTCTGGGCTCTTGACGACGACGGAAACGTCCAGACCCGCGATGGCAAGCCGGTTTCTTTTTCCAAGGAATTCGCCCGCGGTATGGTGAAGGAACAAGGGCAGCAGTTCTCCGACGAACAAGCTGCCGAAATCGCCGTGCGCTACATTCAGGGGCTGCAACACCTCACCGGCGAAACATTCGCTCCGGACTTGCGACCACGTGATCAGCGGATTGTCGAATCGACAAATCTAATTCTGGACACGCTGCTCTAGCTCAACTTTGGGTCGCTTCCTTTTTGAAAAAGGTCTCCATTCGCACTTGAAGATCTTCGTAAAAGTTAGCCTTCATTTTCTCGATCATGGCGAGTTTCTCCGGACCCGCTTCAGCATTCGCCTCTTCTTCAAGACGCATTTTCTCGGCGAAAGAACGCTCCATGGCGGTGAGTGAGTCGAGGAACTGACGGGCGGCTTGGGAATGTTCAACACCGTCGACCAGCGCATCCTCCAAATATTTATTCCGGGTCACTGAAATGACATTGCCATCAGGGAGCTTTTCTTTGTAGCGACCCTTGTGGGTCTTGAATTCCTTATGCTCGGTATCAAAGGTGATTTCGTCACGATCCACGAGGGTGTCATAGGGTCCCGGCTTGGTGAAAAACTTCACCACCAGAGGAATCGTATCGACCAGCATGAAGAGTGCGGTGAGGATGACATAAGTGTAGAACGCAAACTCCCCACCTTCCGCACCCGCTTCAAACAAGTGATGCAAGGCGAGGGTCTGGGTGAGAATGTCGCGACGGGGCTCATTCTTAATTTCAGAAAGACGTTCACGTTCCTCTTTACCCACGGAGGCCAACTCCTCCTTGGCGAGGCCTTGTTCGGCGAGCAGTGAATCAATCTGTAGCTTGATCGTTTCGCGCAGTGCATTCTGCTGGGTGACAAAAGCCCCCGCCTGGTCCTCTTCAACCTGTCGCTTCAACGCCAACACCCGCTCCTCTTCCGCGCGATTGGCATCTTCGATTTCGGCAAGCTTTCCTTCATAGGCCTCGATCGCACTCGCTTCGGCAGTCCGGGCCTGCGTTTGAAGCATCGCTTTCTCTCCACTGAGATGCTCCAGCAATCCCCCCAGCCGCTGCGACTCGGCCCGACGCGGTTCGAGTTGATCCGATTTGATAGACTTGGCACGCGGCCCTTCTCCGACCAGGCCGGAACGCTGGCCGTTGAGTTCGCGCTCAAACTCGGCCTGCCAATACGAGAGCTCGGTCTGGAGTTTGGTATACTGGGGCGAGAATTCGTCAAACTGCTGCTGAACAATAACCAGACGATCATTGAAGGGTGCGGTCGCTTCCGCGATCGCGGCATCGAATTCCGTTTGCTGCGCTGCAGTTAGGCCGGGGATGGCTTCATCAACAGTATTGGGATCCTGAATGATAAAACGGGCCTGAAAACTTTCGGTCCACTTTTCCCGCTGAACTGCGACGGCATTATCGAGACGGGTGATCTCGGTTCTCACTCCCGTCTTGGTTTCGCCGAACTCGGCCCGCACCACTTCGATTTCGGCAGCGCGGTCCTCCTCAATCACCGAGCTGATCGTGTCGCTGAAAAGAAGCAGAACCAGAGGGTGGGCTATTGTCAGCCCCATGAGAATGGCCACACACAGCCGGAGGGAAAACTGGGAGAGCTTGCGGGTCCAGGAGAGGAACGGCCGATAGCCGGCAAGGAGCGCCCGGTCGATGGTCAGGATGATGAACGCCCAAACCAAGGCCACCGGAAAAATCACCAAGGCGCGGTCGGTGATCGTCGAAAGCGCGTAGGAACAGGCAATGAAGGCAAAGGCGCAGGGAACCAAGACCGTGGCCCCGAACGCGACGTATTTGCGCTGCTCCCAGTTCGGGCATTGTTCGAGAGCTTGGGCGCCCGCTCCAGACAGCCAAAAGAAAATGTGTTTGATAGAATGGAACATGAGGAGAAAGACTAAGTGTTAGCTACTGAAGCTTAGGGGTCCTTTTATCACCCCTCCTCTCTCTCCTCGAGAAAATTTCCTGTCTGGCTCAAAAACTGCGGACCTTAGAACTTGCGCCTTGCTTTCGTTCCGCCCGCGCAGGCATCCTCGGGCTCCTTCTCCACCCCTCCCCATTCTTCCATGAAGATCTCAAGACTTCCCATTTTCCTCGCTCTCGTGCTGCAAACGGCCGCCCACGCCAGCGTCAATCTCCTCACCAACCCGTCCGCTCAAGGAGGCGCCACCACTGGGTGGTCCGTGGTCAATGGCGGCGACGGCTGGACCACCCGCCCTGACTCAGTCGATGCAGATGGAGCAAGTTTCCTGACCTCCTACGACTGGTGCACCCGGTCACAAACGATTGATCTCCTCGCCGCAGGCTACACTCCGGAATTCCTCGACTCTTCTCCGCCGATCCTCGTCAGGGAATATTTTAAAGGAGTAAACAACGTCTCCGATTTCTATTTCCTCCGGGTCGAGCTCCGCGATGAAAATGGCCTCGTCCTGCAATCCTGGGAAGCCGGTAACCAAACCAACCCTCTCACCGCCACGGGAGTCTGGGAACTTCAGGAACACATCTTCGAAAACTATCCGGCCGGCGTGCGCGAAATCTTCTGGCAGGACGGAGGAGATGACGCCGAATATTGGGCCGGGCATTACGGCACTCTTCTGGATGGTGCCGAGCTTACTTTCAATGACCCGGCCCCGACCGACCTCCACCTGACGCCCGGAACCTATCCGCTCAATGCGCCCGGCGGCGGAATCAGTGGGATCCTCAACACCGACGACAACCCCGGTGCCTCCCACACCTACGACCTCGTCGGAAAAACAGTCATCGAGACGCTCGTCCCTCTCCAGTCCACCTGGAGTTTTCTCGATGACGGATCGGACCAGGGAACGGCTTGGAGGCAGCCCCTCTTTGACGATAGCACCTGGGCATCCGGCTCCGCCGAATTAGGCTACGGGGAAGGAGATGAACTCAGCACCATTGCCGGACAGGGAACCCATTTCACGAACTACTTTCGCCACCGCTTCATCCTCGATGCCGGCGAACTCGCCGACATTTCAGGCCTCTCTCTCAGGCTAAAGCGTGACGATGGCGCGGTGGTCTATCTCAATGGCAACGAAATTGTCCGCGAGAATCTACCCGGCGGCGTCATCGCCTTCAACACGCCTGCCTCCTCGGCACCAGACGACGGCCAACTGTTTCACACCTTCAACATCGACTCCAACCAGCTCGTCGAGGGAGAGAACGTCCTCGCTGTTGAAATCCATCAAGTCCTTCTGACCAGCAGCGATGCCAGCTTCGATCTTGAATTGACCGCCGACACCGTCGCCGATGAATTCGACAACGCCCTCTTCACTATTTCCGGCGATCAACTGTTGTTCTCCCAACCAGGCCCTTCAGTCCCTGTTGCTCCAGGCAACTCGTGGACTGTCAACATCCAGTCGAGTGACGATGGCGGAAACTCTCTCACCAAGAAATTCACCATCACCGCAGTCGCTGACTCCTTTCTACCACCCACCTCAGTAAACGTCAGCCCCGCCAGCATTAGCGACGGACGATCCGAAGGCTCGTTAGTTGGCGAGCTTACGGCCACCGATACTGATACCGGAGATCTCCACCTCTTTGAACTCGTAAGCGGAGCCGGAGATGACGACAATGACCTCTTTGAAGTGCTGGGGACCCGCCTCGTGACCGGAGCAGTGCTCGATGCCTCGCTCCAAACTTCCGCCACCGTGCGCGTGCGCGCCACCGATCGCTCCGGCTTCACCATCGAGTCCCCCCTCACCATTACCATTGTCGAATTCAACAATCCCCCAACCGACCTTACTCTCAGTGGCCTCAGCCTCACTCTCAACAGCAACGCCCCGGCCGGCACTTTGCTTGGCACCCTGGCAACCGAGGATCTTGATCTCGGCGAGACACACCTCTATTCCATCTCTTCGGTCCAAACCCAGGCAGAGCTTTTTAGCTTCGGCAACGAGTGGCGCTTCCTCGATGACAACAGCGACCCTGGTAGTCTTTGGAAGAGCGTAGCCTTCAATGATTCCCTCTGGAAATCAGGCAATGGCAACTTCGGTTACGGTGATTCCCAAACGACCGGGGTCGACTCCGGACCCGATTCCGCCAACAGGCACATCACTACCTATTTCCGTCGTCCTGTTCAAGTTACCAACCCCGGAACTTACGAAGGCTATCGTCTCCTGGTCCAACGGGACGATGGTATCGCCGTCTACCTCAACGGAACCGAAGTAGGAAAAGACAACCTTCCCAAAGTTTTCGACGCTTCCACCCTTGCTACCGCTACGGTCAGTGATGACGATGAAACAACCCCCGTCATCTTCAACGTCGCTCCTGCAGATCTTATTGCGGGCAGCAACCTTCTGGCTGCGGAAGTCCACCAAGTGTCTCCCGGCAGCAGTGACCTCAATTTCGACCTCTCCTTCGTCGGGCTGATCGACGTATTCTCCAAGCAATATTTCGAAATCGTCAATGGTAACGAAATTCGGACGACCGCGGCCTTCGCCAATGCCAACAAATTATCCGGAAGCTTTCTTGCGCTCACCATCAGAACAACCGATCCCGCCGGAGACTTTTTCGAACGAATTTTCACCATCCAGGTCATCTCCGACAATCCGCTTGACTCTGACAATGACCAACTGCCGGACGCCTGGGAGCTGACCCACTTTGCCAGCCTGGCAACTCAGGGGGGAAACAGTGACTCCGATACAGATGGCTCCAACAATTACGAAGAGTTCCTCTTCGATACTCTTCCCAATGATCCCAATTCCAAACTAGATCTCCAAATGATCGATGGAACGGACAGATTCACGATTCAATGGTTTTCCAGCAGCAACCGGTCCTATCGACTTCAATCGAGCACCGATCTCGAAACAGCCTCCTGGATCGACAGCCCAAGAGGGCTACGTGTCGGAACAGACGCACTCATGATCGAGACCCTGTTGAATAATGGTCTCCCGAGGCGTTTCTTCCGCGTCCTCGTGGAAAATCCGTGATTGAACTACTCTTTATCACCTCTTCGCTTCTGCCGCTTTAAGCGTATCTGGAGACAGCTTGGCTTCCTCCATCCACAGACTGACGTGGCCATTCGGAGGCACTTCCTTGCCCCGAAAATCAGGGTGCGGGCCGTGGTAGTGAGTGACATTCCGGAAGTGGGTGTAGCGCAGGAAATTGATCACCGCGATGGTCACCTTGCCTCCCTGGAATTCAGGCAGGATATCATCGAAAACATACCCTCCACGGATTCCGGAGTAGCGGTAAAAGCCGCCATTGGCCTGGGTTAAAAGTTTTCCGTTCACATAGATCGCAAATCCCTCACCGGAGCGGTCACAACCTGCCCCGCCCAGAATCAGGCGATAAGCATGCCCTTTCTTCATCGCCGGAACGTCGAAAGTCTGGCGCATCAAAAGCACTTCTTTTTCCCAAAGCGTGGCAGGAATTTCGGAGCATCCACAATGTGATCCATTGCAAGTGGGCCGCCGCCGGTCGAGTTTATTCCCCATTCTTCCAAAGGGAGCCTGGCCTGTTTTCCAGCCGGCCTGAGTCGAATCAAAGTCAGCCGCAAACCAATTCTCCATGCCTTTCGGAAAAGTGATCTTGCGATAACGGTCGCTTTTCCCCGCTTCCTGTTTTTCGGGAGGATCAAAACTGAAATACGACCAGCTCGCCTTGCGTATTTCCGGGCCAAAGGTTTTCCACCCATATTCCGAAACTCCCGCCATGTCGTAGTAGTCGATCAAGGTGTCGAGATCGCTGCGAATATCGGACGGCAGTTTCTTCGGCTTCTCACCGAGAACAATCCCCTGCAGATTACTCCGGCTGTTCTCTGCAAAGGCGGTCTCCAAAAACGCCGGGACCATTTCCTCCATGATAATCGGCTTAAGCGACGAGCCCATCTCACGGTAATACTCGGGAGGATAATGCGGACCTTTCTTGTTGAAATTCCCGGTCACCTCATCGGAGAAGATCTTCTTCACATCCGGATGGTGTTCCACCTGGGTCTCGACCGACAGCTTCTCCGCCTTGCCTCCGTGCAACTTGACCATCGCGCGGCCCAGAGCATCGCCGGTGAGAACATAGGTCTCAGCATTGTGATTGTAATGGTAACCCGTATTGGTGGGCGACTCTCCGCGCGAGCGCCAAAAGCGGCGCGTGTCGACGCTCGCCACATTTGCCGCAAATTCAGGATGCTGCTTCGGATCACCAACCGCCATTTGGGCCTCCCAGGTCATGAAGTGCCCGGGATCCATTTGCATCCCACCAAAGCCCACCGTGGCGACGACCGCCGGCATTTTGGGTGTCTTGAATTCCCTCCGCACATCTTTGATCAAGTTAACCAGGTGCCTCTCGTATTCCTTCTTGGGCACGTCCTTGTCCTTGTGCCCCTGGAACCAAACAAAGCCCGCCACTTCGTATCCCTGACCTTTGTAATTCGGGACAATCTTATCGATGTTCTTGAGCGTCTTGTGCACGCCCTCGACCATCAGATCGTATTCCAAACCACAAAACTTGTTGGCCTTTTCCTCCCCGGTCTTGCCGCTCAAGGGCGGACGGAAATCGAAACTCAGCGCGCGGTTTCCCATCGATGACTCGATCAACAAAACCGGCTCCTCATGATAGGTCCCCATGACATAGCCAAAGGGCACCTCCGGCCCGATGAACTTTCCGTTGGATGTCGCGGTGAGCGGACCGCCGCTGCCACCTTCTTCCTTCGACACGCGTGTCTCCCAATAGGTCACGTCATTACGAACAGTCCAATCGCCCTTCTCATCAGAGAACCAGGTATACTTGCCCTCCTTGTTGAGCGAGGCCAGATCCCCGTGACCTTTGAGATCGATGAGCTTCAGCCACAAAGCAGTGGAGCCGCCTCTCGAATACATAATGGAAATTGGATAACGCTTTCCTGCCTTCAGCTTAACCGGAGTAATCTCAACCTCCTTACCCTCTTCCTTGTTATAAACTCCCGTCCCATCTCCCATGGAAGCACTTGCATACGTACTTTCTCCGTACCCAGGATGAACTTCGTACATTCCAGTTATCGGCACCTCGATGTAAGCAGTCACCCAAACAAACTGATCTCCATCAACCTCTGGCAATTTTCCATCCACGGTTCCCAATGGAATCTCCACGTACCTCTCCGGCCTAAACAAAGCACCGTCTTGCACTTTGGGAGGTTTCATGATGCCCGCCACCGCTCCAGTAGGAGCATCCGCCTCCATCGTTTGATAAACGCCAAACTTCAACAAAGCCGACGGCCCGACAGGCATGCGTCCGACCTTCGCCTTCGGGTCCGCCGAAAGAAAAATACTCGGATAGACCGGCTTCGCCCCCTTGAGATAACCGAATCCCACCATGTTCGACTGCCCGGCGAGAATGTAAACCTTCACCTTTCCATCTGTCGGCGGCGTTCCATCCGGTCGCGGCAGAACCTCCGGCACCTCAGCAGCCCAGAGTGAAGAACACCAAATCGAAACGAAGAACATCCACGACCGTTTTAATCCAGCTCGAGAAGCCCAGAGTAAGTTTTTCATAAAGCTACTCTTGCCATCCTCCCCCCGAGGTCAACACTTCCATAAAAATCGAAAAATCATCGATCCTTAATCAGTTCGACTCAGATTTTTGCGGTGCCTGCCGGGCGAGAGCCCATATCGCTCCCTATAACTAGTCTGCAGATAGTGGGCATAAGAAAAACCAGTCATCTCGGCAATTGCCTCGATGGTGAAGTCAGTGTTCTGCAAGAGGCGATTAACCTCTCCGAATCGCACCCTGAGAAGCTCGGCCTTGGCCCCCCGATTCAGGGTTGCCTTCATCCGGCGCTCAAGAGTGCTTCGCGAGACACCAAGCTCGTCGCAAATCTCTGCGACCGAAATTCCAGTAAACGCCTGCTTTCGAATCAAGGTCACCGCCTGCAGCACAATCGCATCATCGATCACATACTCGTCTGAGGAGCCCCGGATTTCGATGCCTTTCGGTGGAACCAGAATTCGCCCGGTTTTCTCGGCAGCATCGCCCTTCATCAACTGGTCCAACAATTCAGCAGCTCGGTATCCTACCGTCGCGCCATCAAACCTTACACTCGTAAGCGGGGGCGAAGCAAACTTGCACAAGGTCGTTTCATTTTCACATCCCACTACGGCAACCTCTTCGGGAACAGAAATTCCTGCACGTTGGCAGGCATCGAGAAGACGGGTGGCAAGCTGGTCATTGGTTGCAAAGACCCCCACCGGCTTTTCCAGCGATTCCAACCACTCAATCAACTGGCTTTGATGAGATTCCCAATCGTCCGGTCCCGATTCACCCTGTGATGGCAGCATGGCGCAATCTGCTCCGGCCGACTCCCTTAAATGATTGACGAATTTCTGAAATCTTTCCCGGAAAAAAGATTCCGTATCGAGCGTGTAGGCCGCGAATCGCTGATATCCACGATTAACGAAGTGGTCGGCCACCAGTTGCCCGATCATTCGATTATCCATACCCACGAAGGGGAATTGTTGGTTAAAATTCGATGACCGCAATTCGACAGCAGGCAATCCCGTCGCGGCGATCGCATTTGCCATTTCACGGCTGTGAGTCCTTGTCAGAATACCGTCGCCATCCCAATTTTTCAGCCACGGCGGAACAGACGACTCCAGGGATCTCAACTCAAGAAAGGTAGACCAGGGGCCGTGACGATGCACGTATTGGCTGACCCCCGCGAGCATTTCCCGGGAGTAGGTCCGGGTGGTCTCAATGAGGATCGCAACACGACGAACGGGAGATTTCGGCGAAGATTCCATGTGACGAAAAACCTGATATTCTCTGGACGGTAACTGGATAGACGGCCAGCACAAGCGAGTTATTGTGGCAATCAACCTGACAGCCAAACCACTCCTATGACACTCAACGACCACCGAGGCATCAGAATGCACTCCCGGATCATTGCCATGATTCTGCTGTTGATTTCTGTCAGTCTCCGGGCCGAGACCAAACCAAACTTCATCGTCATTCTTGCCGACGATCTCGGCTATGGCGACTTGAGCTGTTATGGGGCAACAGGCCTCTCGACGCCAAATCTCGACGGCATGGCGCGGGAGGGCATGCGTTTCACAAATTTCTACGCCGCCGCATCGGTCTGCTCAGCCTCACGGGCGGCCTTGTTGACTGGTCGCTACCCGATTCGCACAGGCGTCACCGGTGTGATTAGCGCGAACACAAAACGACACCTCCCTCTAGAGGAAATCACCCTCGCTGAGCGGCTCAAAACGATGGGCTACGACACTGCGATCTTCGGCAAATGGCACCTGGGTAACACGCCCGACGTCTGGCCACTGAAGCAGGGCTTCGATGAATGGTTTGGGACGATAGGATCCAACGACATGGGTCGGGGTCGCCCCTCCCTCGAAGCACGACGGGCAGGCAAGGCAGGCATCGAACTGGTCGAGCAAGACAAGGTAGTCGAAATCAATCCCGACCAGCGCTTACTGACACAACGCTATACCAGACGGGCGACTGATTTTATTCGCCGAAAAAAGGACAAACCATTTTTCCTTTATGTGCCTTACAACATGCCTCACACCCCCCTATTTGCGAGCAATCGGTTCGCAGGGAAAAGTAAACGCGGGCTGTATGGCGACGTAATCGCTGAGATCGACGACTCCGTTGGCAAAATCCTCAGGACAGTTCAGTCAGCGGGGATTGCCGAGCGGACGATCGTGCTGTTCACCTCGGACAACGGCCCGTGGCTCATCTTCGGCGACCATGGCGGATCGGCCGGCCCCTTGTCCGGCGGCAAGAAACAGATTCTCGAAGGCGGCATGCGCGTGCCAATGATCATCCGCGGTCCAGGGGTTACGCCAGGGGATCGCGTGTGCGACACGATGGTCACCTCCCTGGATCTAACGCCAACTCTTTTGGCAATGGCAGGGGCGACAAGCTTCCCGGACATGATTGATGGTCGGAATATCAGCCCCCTGCTGACAGGAAAAGGCCATGGCACCCCAAGGAACAAACCATTTTTCTACTTCTGGGAGCGGGAATTGCGGGCCGTCCGCGACGGACGCTGGAAGCTTCAACGATCGCATCTCGACAAGCAAACGCTCGATCCCGCCGAAATTGGCAATGGCGGTGAACGGGGCAAGGTCACGAATATCAACCGGTCACTTGCTCTGTTTGACCTGAAAACCGATCCTGGAGAAGCACGCAACCTTGCCTCCGAGCACCCAAACAAAGTGAAGGAACTCACGGCACGTCTGGCATCCTTCGAGGAAAAACTAAAGAAAAGTGCCCCGCCAGCGGGCTACCAGAAGAAGCCAGCTGAAAACTAAACCCTGAAATTCGGCATCGTAGCAATTTCACCTGCTTACTCTCTATTGAATTGCACATAAAAATTCGTCTCAAATGAAAACGCGTGACAACAACATCGCATGGATCGGCAAAGCTCTCATCGTCATTGGCGATGCCGCAGAAACAGTCGACACCCTTTATCCCTTTTACCGACTGCAGGAGGCTCGAATCGAACCGATAGTGATCGCTCCGGAGAAGCGGATTTATCAAATGGTAATGCACGAAGTCCGCCCTGGCTGGACGATTACGCGGGAGTGGGAGGGCTACCAATTGGCGGCGGATCTGGCCTTCTCGGAGGTAGTTCCCGAAGAGTATCTCGGCATCCTGTTCTCCGGGGGCCGGGCACCCGAATACATTCGCGAGGATTCCGACCTCATCACATTAACCCAGTGGTTTTTTGACCACAACAAACCCATTGCCAGTGTTTGTCACGGAGTGGAAATTCCAGCCCGGGCGGACCGAGTCAAAGGCCGACGGATGGCAACCGTAGCAAAATGCCAGTTCGATCTCGAAATCTGCGGTGGCATCTATGTAAATGAGCCTTGCGTGATCGACGACAATCTTATTTCCGGAAGAACCTATCACGACAATGGACACTACGTGGGTCCTTGGATCAAGATGCTCGAGAGAGAAGCTGCCGCCCGATAAAAACATACCCCACCAACCGAAAACACCCAATGATGAATCGAAGAAATTTTTCTAAAATGATCGGTGGAGTCGCGCTCGCTGACTCAGCCCAAGCCGCGGACAAAGAGTGGGCTCCCAGCTACGTCCTGTCGTCTGCGATGTATGGCAACATACCTCTCGACAAAGTCCTGGCCGAGGTCGGGAAGTCTGGAAGCGAGTCCATTGACATTTGGAGAAAAGTGCATGCCACACATCGCGAGCAGATCAGCAAGATCGGTGACGAGGCCTTCCAGAAACTCCTCAAGAAACATCAAACCAAGATGTCTGTTTCGACCTGCTATCCGCTCGGGCCATTCAGACAGGATGATGAAATGCGATGGGCCAGGAAAAACGGAGGAAGAATGACCGTCTGCGGATCCGGAGGAATGGGGCCGAGAGACCCGGTCGGGAAGGAAGCGAAGAAACAGGTGAAGGCCTTCTTTGAAAAACTGAAACCACACTACGAACTCGCCGAAGAATTGGGCGTCACCATGGCCATCGAAAACCACAAGAATTCGATGCTCTCCTCGCCCGATTCGATTCGATACTTCTATGAATTGAATCCCTCCAAAAACGTCGGCGTCGCCTTTGCACCCCATCATCTCTACGACGCCATTGGCGAGATCCCCGCACTCATCAAAGAAGGTGGCAACGGGCAAATCCCCTTCATCTATTTTCAGGAATATCATCCCTCCTCAAAAAAGAAAATGTCCGAGCAAGAACAACTCAAGCAGCTCCCCGGATTTGGCACTCTCGACTATGTCCCGATCTTGGGAGCGCTCCGTGACATCAAATTCTCCGGGCTCGCTGAAATCTTCGGCCATCCCGTTCCCAGGGGAATCCCCATGCTTGGTTCCGCTGCCGAAATCACCAGGGCCATCAACACCTCGAGAGCCTATCTCACCGAATGTCTCAAAAAGTCATGAAGGTTCACCTCCCGACATTTCTACTCTTGCTCTGGCTGCCTGCTCAAGCCGAGCCCCATGTCGTGGGCTACGAACGCTTCCACTCGCAGACTCCCTCCGCTGAAGGAGGGGCCCTTCTCTATTCCGAACTCGGCTGCGCCAATTGCCACGGCAACTCCCGGGTGGCCATTCCCCGGAAAGGACCTTCTCTCGAAAACCTCTCCAGCCGCGTTGACCGTGACTGGGTGGTCAAGTTCCTCAAAGATCCCAACGCCGGTCACGAAGGATCGACCATGCCCCACATGATGCATGGTCTCGCTCCCTTGGAGATCAATGCCATCACGGCTTACCTCGGCACGCTTGGAAAAGGACTCAACTTTAAAAAATCCCGTCACGCGAACGCCGAAAGAGGCAGCGCTTTGTATCACGAGAAAGGTTGTGTGGCGTGCCACGCCCCTCAAAAAAAATTGGAGTCGAAGCTCGCAGTCGCCCTTCCAAATCTCAATGAGAAGACTGATCTCATCGCGCTGGAGTATTTCCTCTCCAACCCTTCAAAATATCGACCCGATGGCCGTATGCCTCACCTGCCGCTCGACAAGCAGGAAGCCATCGATATTGCCGCCCACTTGCTCGACTACCAATCGAGCGATCCCCGACAAGCCCCCGATCTCAAAGCCTGGCCGAAGGCCGAAAAGAAAATGGTCGAGCAAGGAAGGGCGCTCGTTGCAAAAATGAACTGCGCTTCCTGCCACGACCTTCCCGGTATTCAGAAAAAAGACCTCCCCTCCATCACTCAATTCTCCCAACTCGGTGAAGGGGCCTGCATTTCAATTCACCCTACGAAAAGCCACCCCCACTACCAACTCTCGGAAAAGCAACGAGCTTCCCTCATCGCCTATCTCAGTATCCAAAAACCCAAGGATCAGAATCACCAAAAAGGGCATCTGACTTTCGCGGCCATGAATTGTTATGCCTGCCATAGTCGCAATGGCATCGGCGGACCAACTCCAGAGAGCAATGCCTTCTTTATCGGCGATAAAAGCCTCGGTGACTCCGGCCGCATTCCGCCTCCGCTGACCGGCATTGGCCACAAGCTTCAGCACGACTGGCTGAAAGGCGCGCTCTCGGGACAACCGGACCATCTTGTCCGCCCTTACCTGAAAACCCGCATGCCCGCTTACCCGGCTCATGCGGAAACTCTCACCAGGTGGTTGGGCCAGCTCGATTCCGTCCCCGGGGCGAAACTGATCCGGTCCAACCCCAAGGATCTCGAAGAAGGCCGAAAACTCCTCGGCACCCAGGGCGGAGTCAACTGCATCACCTGCCACCATTGGGGTGATAAAAAATCTTTGGGCATCCCGGCTCTCGATATCAGTTCACTCAACCGACGCCTTCGGCCCGAGTGGTTTCGTTCCTACCTTCTCGACCCCGCCGCCTATCGACCCGGCACCCTCATGCCCTCCCTCTGGCCAGAAGGGCACTCGTCGATCCCCGACATCCTCGACGGAAACACCGAGCGCCAAATCGCAGCCATTTGGGAATTCATCAAAGATGGAAAAGGACACCCCACGGGGTTTCCCGATCGCAGCGGAGGAAAATTCGAATTGGTTCCGAAAGGTCGCCCGGTCATTCAGCGAACGTTTTTTAAGAAGGCAGGCTCCAAGACCATCCTCGTGGGCTTCCCCGGCCAAATCCACATCGCCTACGACGGACTGAATGCCCATCCTTCACTGGTTTGGAAAGGACGCTTCTTTGATGCTTACAACACCTGGTTCACACGGGCCGCACCCTTTGAGGAACCACTGGGCAAAGAGATCTTTGAGTTTCCCAAACCAGAGGCCAAAGGACGCTTTCGTGGCTATCGACTCGACGCCTCGGGCAATCCTATTTTCCTGATTCAATCCGGAGGAAGAAAACTAGAAGAACGCTTTTCGGTAAGCGACGGGAAATTGTCTCGCATGATTTCCTGGACTGAAGGGACCGCCCCAGTCGTGACACATCCCAAAGGAGTCGAGGTCGCAAAAAACGCCAAGAAAAACACCCTCACCTTTCTTTACTCATGGAAGTGAAACACCTGTTATTAGCCATCGCCATTTTTTTATCAGCGAATGCGGAGGAAGCTCCTCCCTATCGCATCGTAGAGTTGATCTCGGCCAGCTCGCCCACTGATTCGCGCTCGAAGGAATGGAAGCCGGGGGACGGAATTCCCATGGAGGTGAGCGGGATGGAATGGATCGGAGACACCCTCGCCGTGGCGATTCGAAAAGGAGAGGTCTGGATGATCGACAACCCACTCTCCGAAGACCGGGACAAGATCAGCTACCGCTTATTTGCTTCCGGACTACATGAACCGCTCGGGCTGACTTTAGACGGAAAGGATTTGCTGGTCTCACAGCGAGCGGAAATCACGCGACTTCAGGATAACGACGGAGACGGAATCGCAGACGCTTATCTCACCGAGTGCGATGGCTGGAATGTCTCGGGGAATTATCACGCCTACGCCTATGGTCCGGAGCGCGACGGGAAGGGCAATCTTTGGGTGAGCCTGAATCTTGGAATGGGCCCGCTGACAAACAACTCGGTCGGTTGGCGTGGTTGGGGTGGAGTCATCGGCGGGGACGGACAATTTATGCCCAAGTCCTTCGGAATGCGTTCGCCCAGTGGCTTGGGTGCGAATCGCGAAGGCGACATGTTCTTCTCAGATCAACAGGGAACGTGGATCCCCACTACTCCAATCTACCATCTGCGACCCGGCGTCTTTTATGGCAACCAGGAGTCGTTGGGGACCCTGAAGTCGCCCGACTTACCCTTCCAAATGAGCGCGATTCCAAAACCGAATCAGCCGTATCCAAAAGCCCTCCAAAGTTGCCCGGAATTCGTGCCGCCTGCGGTTTGGCTCCCCTATAATAAGATGGGCCGTAGTGCGACGGACATTCAAGTGATCGACCAGGGTGGAAAGTTCGGCCCCTTCGATGGACAACTGCTCGTTGGAGAATTCACGAACTCTTCGGTGAACCGGGTTTTCCTTGAAAAAGTCGATGGCGAGTATCAAGGCGCTTGTTTCCCCTTTCTCAAAGACTTTCCAGCTGCCGTCATTCGGCTGAGCTTTGCTCCGGACGGATCGCTCTTCGTCGGGATGACGAATCGAGGTTGGTCTTCCCTGGGAAACCGCTCCTATGGACTTCATCGAGTCGTAGCTTCAAAAGTGCCGCCCTTTGCAATTCAGGAAATGCGGGCGAAGCCGGACGGATTTGAATTGCGTTTCACCGAGCCCATCAATCCTAACTCAGTCACCAGGGCGGGAGCGCTCGAGATGAGCAGTTACACCTACCAATACTCAAACAAGTATGGCGGGGACGAAATCCAAACAAAAGCCCACGAACTCAGTGAAATCGAAGTTTCCGATGATGGTTTGCAGGTCCGGTTTCAGGTAAAGGGGCTGCGCCCACTCTACGTGCATGAATTGAGAACGAAAGGGATCCAATCAGCTCGCGGCCGGGCTCTCGATCATCCGGACGCCTTCTATACCTTGAATCGAATTCCGAAGTAGCGGCTCTTGAATCACTTTTTCGAGACGTAGAAAACGCTCGGGGGCTTCGCAGCGGAAAGGTGCGAAGTCGCAAGACACAGGATTAGCAGGAGTCGAAAAGACCGGAAATTCATCCCGGAAAGGAGAACAGTTTGAAATGCTAATAGGGAAAAAAATCATCCGACATCCCGATCCCCGAAAATCCCAAAAGTGCACCACTGAGGGCACCTATGGATTGCATTTCGTCGTCAGAGTCCGCAGAGTCACGCCATGTCTTTAAAAGTTGATTGGCACGGTGTCTATCCGGCCGTCCCCACCCAATTCCACGATGATTTCAGCCTCGACCTGAAATCGACCCAGAAACATGTCGAAGCAATACTCGAAGAGGGAATCCACGGCCTGATCATGCTCGGCACCATCGGTGAGAACTGCTCGCTCTCGCTTGACGAGAAGGTGAAAGTGTTAAAAGCGACCAAGGAGGTCTGCGGCGACAGCGTTCCTCTCCTCAATGGCATCGCCGAGTTTACCACGGCTGGCGCCTGCGAAACGGCAAAGGCTGCCGCAGGGGCAGGAGTCGATGGATTTATGCTCATGCCGGGGATGGTCTACAATTCAGACCGCCGCGAGACCGTGAACCACTTTCGCACCGTAGCCGCCGCAACCGATCTCCCGATCATGTGCTACAACAACCCACCAGTCTATCGTGTCGATATCACTCCCGAAATGTTCGAGGACCTCGCTGATGTCGACACCATCGTTTGCATCAAGGAGGCCGCTGGAGACACGCGACGCATCACCGACCTATTTAACAAACTCGGTGACCGCTACCTCATCTTTTCCGGTCTCGATGACGTGGCACTGGAGAGCATTATGCTCGGCTGTGTCGGCTGGATTTCCGGGCTGGTCGATGCCTTCCCCCGCGAGAACCGACTCATGTGGGACGCGGCCGAAGCCGGCGATTGGAAACGCGGCCTCGATATCTACCGCTGGTACATGCCCATGCTGCACTTCGACTCACACCCAAAACTCGTCCAGTATATCAAACTCGCCTGTGCCGAGATGGGCTACGGAACCGAGACCGTCCGTGCCCCGCGCATGCCGCTGGTGGGCGCGCAGCGCGAAGAAGCACTCAAGATCATCCGGGACTCCGCAGCGACACGGCCTTCCTAGATAATTACTTCACTGAGGTCTTGTAGGCGAGCCCGGCGCCTACAAGGTCGCTCATCGCCATTCCAACAGATTTAAACAAGGTGATCTCGTCATCGCTCTCCCGCAGAGTAGCCGTCCCGGCACACATTTCCGTGAGCTCCGCGACGATGTCGTCCTTCGTGAAGACGCCTTCCTCGATCGGCACCAGAATCTCGCCAGCTTCCTTCATCGCGTTGACATAACTGTCGGCATAGACCTTTGATTTCGTGATCAAGGCGGTGTCGCACTCACGCTTGGTTGCGTGATGGTTTCCAATAAAATCAGTGTGGGTGCCCGGCTTGATCCAGTCACCAAGAACGACCGGCTCATGTGATCCCGTCGCAGCGACGACGATGTCAGCCTCCCCGCAAGCCGCTTCACGATCCTCGACCACGGAGAATTCGATATCCGGAAGCTGCCCCGAAACTTGCGCAATCACGGCGGCCGCCTTCTCCGGGTCGCGACCCCAGACCATGACCTTCGTCAATGGCCGCACGCTGGCATTCGCAAGAATCATGTAAGAGGAGAGATTTCCAGTGCCCAGCACGAGGAGAGAACTGGCATCCTCCCGGGCGAGCAGACGTGTCGCCAGTCCGGAAATGCCAGCCGTCCGCCAGAAGGTCACGGTCGTGCCATCGACCAAGGCGAGTGGCTCACCATGCTCCCGATCGAAGAGCATGATCTTCGAATAGAGTGATTTGTAGGGCTCCGTCGCCTCAGGAAAATAGGTGAAGGATTTCACGCCGATGAACTCGTCACTCCACGAAGGCAGCACGGCGAAGGCATCGTTCTTCCCGCCTTCCGGATCGAGCAGAAAGACCTGCCTCGGTGGCATGCTGAACTTGCCCGCATATGCCTCCTCGAGAGCATCAACAAGGGCGGGATAACTGAGGGCGGCGTGGACTTCTTCGGCGGAGATGATTTTCATAGTCGTAGGATTGCCGGGGAGTTGCCTTTCCGAACCGT
>JAKMEV010000151.1:0-2787 GCA_022425785.1 Akkermansiaceae bacterium
TTCCTCAAGAGCATCCCGACGTTCGCGTTCCACTCGGCGATTCATATCCAAGGCATCCGCCAAATCAGCGGCCCGTGCCTCAAGGTTCAGGTTGAGGGCCTCGATGCGCTGCTGGTCGGCTTGCTGCTGTTTTGCGAACTGGAAGCCCCTGATAATCGTGGCATAAGTGGAAAAAAGAAGGTCGATTTCTTCGACAATCTCCGGATCGTAACCACCTGGACGATTGGACACGCCGACCATACCGATTATTTCCTCTCCCTGTTTAATGGGCACTCCCAGGAAAGAGTCCATAGGGGGATGACCTGGTGGTAGCCCACCCCGTCGCGGGTCCGTGGAGGGGTCGTTTGAGATGACCGTCTCACCAGTAACCAAGGCTGCTCCAAACAGCGTTTTGAGATTACGGAATTCGAGGCCCGCTGCCTTGTGCTCCTCGTAGAAAGCACGCATTTCATCGTTCCAGGCAATGTTGGTGATGGCGTGAGTCTTGAGATAGGGGTCTCCATTCTCATCACGAAGCACCTCGGCCACAAAACCGTATTCGCTGTCGGTGAACTTCAAAAGAAGTTGCAAGAGGGCGTCGAAGGTCTCCGCTGCCCCGGCATGATCCCGGCTGATATAGCCCGATTGGAGCTGGCCTACGGCGGAGAGCAATTGGCTTGTGCGCTTGAGGTTCGCCTCGGCCTCCTTGACCGCACTGAGGTCACGAATGAAGCCGCTGAAGAAGGGTTGGCCCGACACTTGGACCCGTGAGATCGTCAGCTCGATGGGGAATTCCTTGCCCTCTTTGTTCAGTGCGGTCATTTCGAGTCGGCGATCGAGAACCCTCGCCTCTCCGGTTTTGGCCAGGTGGCTGAGTCCTCGCTCATGGGCTTCGCGTTGGGAGGGAGGGATGATGACCTCCGACATTCTTTTCCCAATGACTTCCCCGGCGCTCCAACCGAAAATGGTTTCTGCCTGTGGATTCCAGCTGACGATCAAGCCGTCCATTCCCATTGTGATGACAGCATCTAGCGCGGCGGCAATGATTTGCTCGGTTCGTTCATTGCTTTCCCTCAACTCCTCAGTGTTCCTGATCAGTTGCATCCGGTCATGGCGCACTTCGAGCTGTCGCACGACTTGAGCAGCCAGGCGCTTAAGGCCGTCACGCTGCTCCTCACTGAGCTTCCGCGGAGAATAATCGGTGACGCAAAGTGTTCCGAGGCTTTGACCGTCTGGGGTGACGAGCGGAGCGCCTGCATAAAAACGGATGTGTGGCTCTCCAGTGACAAGAGGGTTTGTAAGAAACCGTTCGTCCTTCGAGGCGTCGAAGACCTCAAATAGGTCCCCACCCAGAATGGCGTGCGCACAGAACGAGATGTCTCGCGGTAATTCGCGGAGCTCCAGTCCCAGGGTGCTTTTGAACCACTGCCGCTTTTCGTCTACGAGGGAGATTAGCGCAATAGGCGTCTCACAAATTTGCGCTGCAAGATGCGTGATATCGTCAAATTCTCTCTCAGGAGGCGTGTCGAGTATCTCGTAGCGCTTTAGCGCCTTGATTCGTTCATGCTCATTCATCGTTTGGGCTGCTGATACCCAACAGGGAATTCCCATCTTGGGCCATATTTTTCAGCACTTTTTCGCTCTCGAGTTGGAGTACCGGCCCAACTGTCATCCTGTCTCAAAGAGACGATGGCCCAATTGATCTCGAAGATGGTTTGTTTACCACGGTTTGTCCTGCTTGACAAAGGACGGCGTTGGGCGGCTGTCGTCGTAATACCGATGGAAGACCGGGCAGGCCGAACCGGACATGGGCGGCACCAGCCACGACCAGTCGCCGGGCACCGGGCGCCCGCACTTTTCCTCTCGCTGAACATGCTGCATGAATTGTGCCGAAGCAGTGTGGTGATCCACGATGGCCACTCCTGCTTCGCGGAAGGAGTGCAGCACTGCCGTGTTGAGTTCCACAAGGGCTCGGTCTTTCCACAACATGCACCGTTTGGATCGATCGATTCCCATGCGGTCTGCCACCTCGGGAAGTAAGTTGTAACGCGTCTCGTCACCGAAGTTTCGCGAAGCGATCTCGGTGCCCATATAGAAACCGCTGAAGGGGGCGGCAGTGAAGCGTTGACCGTCTCCGATGAGCGCTAAATTGCAAACAGAGGGTAGCGCGTGCCACCTCAGCCCCATCTCTGCAAACCAACTAAATTCGGGATGGGAAATCTGCACCTCCATGACGACCTGCCTCGGGAGCTCAAACCAGCGTGGCGCGTGGCCGGGGAATTCCACCACGATCGGCAGAAGGTCGAAAGCGGAACGGTCGCGGGGCGGCTGCCATCCTATTTCAATTGCCCGAGCCGTAAATTTGGTCTCGGCCGGATCACCGAGAACTGTTCCATCGGCAGCGCGGTAGCCAGCGTATCGGATGAGTTGGCTGTTCCAAAAGCGGATGCCTTTCTCATTCGTTTCGGAGGGAGCAAACACGGTGATGGCGGGTCGGATGCTTCCGTTGTTGGTAGCGAAATCAATGTGACGAACACAAGCCTCAAACACCTCGTCAGGGCTGTCTGCGGTCCGCGCGTCAAGAAGGTGTAGCGTTTCCCATAGCAGACGTCCGATGCAGTGTGCGTTGTTACGCCAGGCCAGTCTTGCCATTTGCTCGAGGGCGCTGACGGACAAATCCTCTTCTGGTAGGTGAACAGAAGATGGGGTTTGAGAGTCGATGTTTGGAGTGGTCCTCATGGGGGTATCTGAATACAGAACAGCCTGTCCTCAAATTTGTGGGTTGATGCATACCAGTGCATCAAGAAA
>JAKMEV010000264.1:0-5384 GCA_022425785.1 Akkermansiaceae bacterium
AACTACAATAGCGACATCTGTATCATGCCCACCGACGGTAACGGCGAACCAGTCAACGTTTCCCAGCACCCCGACAATGAGCATTCCCCCCGCTGGTCCCCCGATGGTAAAACCCTCGTCTTTGCAGGTCGTCGTCACTCTACTTCCACCGACCTCTTTATTGTCCACCTCAACAAGACGACCCACTTCACCAGCGACCGCGACCGGCGTGTTCTCAGCGCCGTCAATGCAATGAAAAAGGACCCTGCTTACAAAGAAAAAGAAGTCAAAGAGGGTGAAGAAAAGACGGAAAGCATCGGCAGAAAAATCCTCAAAGGACTCGGGTTAAAATCAAAAGAGGAAAGCGAGGAACAGGAGATCGACTTCGACGGCATCAGCAACCGAATCCAGCGAATCAAACTCAGCGGCCTCAGCCCCGGCTCGCTTCATTGGATGCCCGACTCCAAGAATATGATCTTTCAATCCGGCGGAGCAATCTATCGGGTCGCAGCGAAGGGCGGCTCCACTCCCGCAAAACACTTCAGCGGCTCCGGCTCCATCCACCGCTACAAGGACAACGACAAACTCTACCTCGTATCCGGTGGAGTCCCGGCCTTTCTCCAAAAAGGGAAACTAACCAAATTCGGTTTTTCCATTCCCTTCGCCCGCAACCGCGAAGCCCACCAGCGAATGGGATTCCGCATGGCCTGGCGAACTCTGCGCGATGTCTTTTACGATCCCGCACTCAACAACCGCGACTGGGACCAGATTCGCAACAAATACGAACTCGCCGCCGCCAAAGCTCCCACCAGTAAGATTTTCGCGCGTGTCATGGCCATGCTTCTCGGAGAACTCAATGCCTCCCACATGGGCTTCTACCCCAACCCATGGCCCAAGGATTGGAAATTCGAAGAAAGCTGGCGCACCTACACCGCCCACCTTGGCATGAGACTCAGTCCGTCCAACCGTGTCACCTTTGTTCACCCCGATGGCCCCGTCGATCGACCCGGAACCCGCATCCGGGTTGGAGAGCAGATCACAAAGATCAATGGAGAAACGATTCGCTCGGACAAACCACTTACCAAGATGCTCGCGGGGCGCCTTGACCGTGACATCACGATTACTGTCAAAAATAAGAAAGGCGAATCCCGTGAGATCACCATTCGACCCATTAGCTATAGCCAGGCTCGCTCACTGGCACATACCGGCCGTCTCGATCAACGGCGCGAAACCGTCGAGGAATCATCCTCGGACACCTTGGGATACCTCCATGTTGCGCGTATGGCATGGGACGAATTTGAAAAATTTGAACAACACATCTACGAACGTGGAAATGGCAAGCAGGGTCTCATTATCGATATGAGAGACAATGGAGGCGGCTCCACGGCCGACCACCTACTTACCGTGCTAACCCAACCGCTCCACGCATACACCGTGGGTCGCAATGGCAAGATCGGCTACCCGCAGGACCGTAAAGTCTACGCCAGTTGGAACAAACCCATCGTCGTTCTTTGCAATGAAAACTCCTTCTCCAATGCCGAGATTTTCACCCACGCCGTCAAGACGCTCAATCGCGGAAAGGTCATCGGTATCCCAACCGCCGGAGGGGTCATTTCAACCTGGTCCACCTCGGTTCTCGACCTCGGCCGCATGCGCCTTCCCGGCCGTGGCTGGTTCCTTCCACAGACCGGAGAGGATATGGAACTCCACGGAGCCGTTCCCCACATCATCATCGATGTCTCACCCGACGACCTTCCATCAGGCAAAGATCCCCAACTTGAGAAGGCCATCGAAATTCTCAAGCAAGAGGTCAAAGAGAAAGGCCGTATTCTTCCCCGTCCCGTCTACCGCTCCCGACGCGGCAAATAACCGGATCGATCTTTTTTTAATTATATGCGACTCTCACAACTTATCCTTGGCTCAATTCTCGTCGGTGCGATTTCATGCTCCGCGCTGAGAGGCCCTCAAGCGACCCAGACATCCAGGATCGAGACTCCAAAAATCTGGACTGCCGCGAAGACCGGCAGTAATGCCCGGATCAGCAAAGGATGGCTCGGCGAATTTGGCGATGCCCGCATGACGGAACTCGTCAATGAAGCCCTCACTCACAACTTTGATCTGAAAGCAACCGCCGCCCGCCTCCGCGCGGCCAAGGAAGGCACCATTATCGGAAGATCAGCACGTCTCCCCTCTCTCAATGCCTCAACCTCCTATCGGCGCAGTGGAGCAAAACAAACTCCCATCGCGGAAAACTACTCGCTTTCCCTCAATGCCAGCTGGGAAGCCGACCTTTGGGGCCGCTTGCGAAATTCCGAGTTAGCCAGCCGCGCCGACTACGCCTCCACCCTCGCCGACTTCCGGGGCGCCCGGCTTTCCCTGGTAGCCAACACCGCAAAAGCCTGGTGCAACCTCGTAACCGCCGAACAGCAGCTGGCACTCGCCCAGAAGACTCTTGAATCCTACCGCCAGGCTCTTCCGGTGGTGGAACGACGCTATAAGGCGAACACCCTCCGCTCTGTGGATGTACAATTTGCCCGTAACAACGTCGCCGGAGCAGAACGCAGCTTGCGAGTTCGAAAACTCAACCGCGACAACGCCGCCCGCTCTCTCGAACTCCTCCTCGGCCGCTATCCCTCTGCCGGCGTCGCCTCATCCAACCAACTACCCAATCTTTCCCCGAATCCACCCAGCGGACTTCCCTCGGAATTGCTGGAACGCCGCCCGGATCTCCAGGCAGCCCGCGCCGACCTTTACGCCTCGGCACAACGCGCCGAAGTTGCCCGAAAAAACCTGCTCCCGTCCCTCCGCCTCACCGCCAGCGCGTCCGGTGGAGACGACAATTTCCAAAGAGCCTTCGACCCCAATTATCTGGTCTATTCAGCAGCCTCATCTCTGGCCCAAACCATCTACCGCGGCGGGGCCCTCTCCGCCCAGGCCCGTGCAGCCCTCGAGAGAAACAAAGCCGCCATTCACGACTACACCCGGGTTGCTCTTCGAGCCTTCCGGGAAGTCGAGGCCGCTCTGGCCGCCGACATCTCACTGCGCGAGCAGGAGGTCTTCCTCGAAAAAGAGGCCAAACAAACCCGGCTGGCTGAAAAACGAGCTCTGAGCGACATCACGCTGGGGATTGAAGGAGCTTCCTTCCTCGAATACCTCGAAGCCCAACGCCGCTCGGAGAACGCCGGCATTTCCCTGATCCGCCTCAAAAACGACCGCCTGCAAAACCGGATCGATCTCCACCTCGCTCTGGGCGGAGACTTTGCCACGCGGCAGTAATCTGGAAAAACCGTCTCTCGGTTTCCTTTATCAGCTTGCAGCTGGATCCGTTTTCATAGGAAATTCCTTCCGCGACAAAATTCCCTTATTAAAGGCCTCATGCAACGAACACCCGTCGATGAACTTCGAAACAACGAAGACCTCCCCCTTCATCGTCCGGCCGGCATCGTAAACCGGCACGACATGGCGATGCTCAATCTTGGCAAGCGCCCGGGCCTCATCAAAGGCCGCATCCGCCGAATCAGTCACTTCCGAAATGAAGCTTCTTTTTCACAAAGCAAAGGCGCTCCAGGCTCGTCAATTCATTGCATCTTCTGCAATTTCCCCAAATAAACGCCGTAATGAAGGCGGCGAGACCCGGCTAGCCTTTTTCCCGATCCGGACTATACTCAATAACTCGATGGCTAAACTCCTACGATATCTCCTGCCTCTTGTCGTTCTCGGCGTGGGCTATCTCGTCTACGCCCAACTCTCGGTGAAGGAGGAGCCCAAAGCCCGCGTCCGCCACAAACGGCCACCCATCGAAGCCGAAACCACCGTCCTCGCTCTCACCGATTTTCGCGTCACCTTGAATTCCCAGGGCGTCGTTCGTCCTCACAACGAAACCTCGCTCACCTCCCGGGTAAGCGGGCGCGTCATTAAAATCTCTCCCGTCTTCGAGAGCGGCTCCTTTTTCAAAAAAGACGACATCCTCGTCGAACTTGACCCCTCTGACTTCCTCGCTGCCGTCTCGGGAGCTGAAGCCCGCTTGGCCCGCGCCGAAGCCAGCCTCGCCCAGGAAGAGGCCCGCGCTAAACAAGCCCTGCTCGACTGGAACGACCTCGGTTACACCGAACCTCCCACCGAACTCGTCCTCCGTAAACCCCAACTCAAGGAAGCCAAGGCCAACGTCAAAGCGGCCCAAGCCGAGCTCTCCGACACCACCCGCGACCTCGAACGCACCAAAATCATCGCACCCTACGCCGGGCGTGTCAAAGAACGCCTTGTCGGCCTCGGCCAATCTGTCGGCCCAAGCACGAATCTTGGCGATATTTTCTCAACCGACTTCGCCGAAGTCCGTATCTCGCTCTCCGCCCGTGAACTCCCTCATGTCATTCTCCCCAACAACCCCGACGACTCTGCCATCCCTGTCACCCTCACCGATGCCCTGGCCAAGGAAAACCCGCAATCCTGGCAGGGCTCTATCGTAAGAACCGAGGGAGTCCTCGACGAAAAATCACGCAAACTCTTCGTCATCGCCCGCGTCGATGACCCCTTCGGCCTGAATTCCGAGACCCCCGCTCCTCTCCGGGTCGGACAACCTATTCGCGCCACCCTCAAAGGCGAACTCATTAAAAACGTCTTCGTCATTCCCCGCGAAACCCTCCGCCGCCCCAATGAAGTCATTCTCGTTGAACCCGTGGAAATGAAACTTAATCGGGTCGTCGTCGATCCTGTCTGGACCGACGAACACTCCCTCGTCGTCCGCGACGGGCTCACCGAAGGCTGGCACCTCGTCACCAAGCGACTCGCCAACGCCCCCGAGGGAGCCAGAGTCACCCTCGTCGATCCCAACGTCGACGACGAAAAAGCCGTTTCCGCTCCCGCCGAAACAAAACCCAAAACGTAATTTCGCCTCTTGCACCCGTCCCCCCTATTCGTAATCCTTGGACATGGCAGACGCGACTAACGAAGAATTGATCGAGCAGTGGAGAAACCAACCCGCTCCGCTCCTCCCTCTTCTCCACGCTTTTCATGATCGCGACGGCTACCTTTCCGACGACGCTCTCCGCGCCGTTTCCGATGGATTGAAAACCCCGCTTGCCGATCTCTACGGCACCGTCACCTTCTACCATCACTTTTCCCGCACCCCCGGCGGCCTCGAAGCTCCCCGCGTCTGCACCGGAAATATTTGCTGCATGCGCGGCGGCAACGAAATTCTCGAAACCCTGAAATCCCAGGGACAAGCCGCCACCGAAATGCCCTGCTCCGGCCGCTGTGACGAACCCGTCCCCGTCCTCACCGGACACACCACCCTCGCGGGCACCTCCGCCGATAATCTCAAACCCCTTCCCTCCCCCCTTCCCGCTCCCTATCCCGGCGAAAACGAAGAGTGCCTCTTTTCCAACATCCGTAAGGAAGGACACAAC
>JAKMEV010000300.1:0-9568 GCA_022425785.1 Akkermansiaceae bacterium
CTCCGCCTCCACCGGCAACTCTCCAAAACTCCACACCTCGCCGCCCGTCATTTCCCATTCCTCGTTCGCCGCCGCCTCCCGACGCGCCCGTAGAACCGCCGCCAGCTTCTCTTTGATCTCCCGCACATCCTCTCCAAACCCCAAGACCTCACCCCTCTCATCCCGCACCCGAATCTTCGCTCGCAGGTATCCAGGGAGCCGCGACTCATCCATTCCGTCGATCGACCGCCCCGTCTTCTCACGCAGATATTCCAAAAGCGCTTCCAACAAATCCTGCTGCGGCTCCCAATTCCCCCACTCTTCTAGAAACCCATCCACCCGCTCCGCCACCGGCTGACATTCCCGACGCCAGTCTTTCGGCAAACTACGAATCAACAACTCAACCCGCTCCCCCAACAATCCACTGACCGCCCAACTCGCCAAATAATCCGGAAAGCACAGCAGCTCATCAATCCCCACTTCAAAGGTTAGCCCATCATCCTCCGCTTCCAGATCACTGACATAATTTACCGGCCACTGACGCCCTCCGTGCTCCACCTCGTCAGGAAACAACTTCAACTGGTCCTCGATCCCTTCTTCCCAAATGAGATCCCCAAAGCGCACCATGAGTTTCCCCATTTCCTCCGCGTCTTTGGTGAGATCGTAAAAAGCCTTCGAAGTATTAATCTCCACCGGCATCCGCTCGAAAAAGAAATCATACGCCGCCACCTCATCCCACAAATACCCGACCCGCCGCAGCTTTCGCTCCCCCCGAAAAATCACACCCTTTAGCCAGTGCAAATTTTGCAGCACCGGATTCGTTCCCCAAAGCTTTCCTTCCACCAAAGCCTCCCGCACAAAGACTTCGAAAGCCGCCTTGGGATTCACCCGGCCAAAGAAAACCCGCCGCCCTTCCACCACAGACAGACCTCCCAAGATGACATCTTCCAATCCATACACCGCACCTTGTTGATCATCCCAATACGGCGAGTGAAATTTACTGCGACACAAATGCGGCACCACTTCCTCAACCCACTTCGGATCGATCTCCGCGAGCTTCCGCGCCCACAACCGCGAAGTCTCGACCAATTCAAATCCCAGAACCCAGAGCGCCCGCTTTTGCTTAAAGAGACCGGAGCCTGGAAAAACCGCGAACTGTCGATTCGACACTCCGTGGTAATGTCGCTTCTCCTTATCCCAAACCCCCACCTGCCGCGGCACTCCGGACAAGATCGACTTATGCACCTCCGCATAAACATCCGCCGGTGTGGAGACTTCCTTCGCCTCACCGTCCCTCTTGCGAAACGATCGACGCAGTTCCGAGTAGACCCCCAACCACTCGCGCACCCGACGAAAGCTAATGAAATTCTTCTCACACCATTTGCGCATCTGATTCGAGCGCATCTTCCCCTTATCATCTCGAAACTCCCCGATGCATTTCCAAAGAATCAAATAGACCCCGAAGTCCGACCGTTCATCGAGAAACTTACGCTGCGCTTCATCCGCCTTTTCTTCCTTCCCCTGCGGCCGCTCCCGCACATCCATCGCCGACAGGCCCGAAACAATAATGAGCACCTCTTCGAAAACTCCCCGTCGCTCGCTCTCAATCAACATCCGCCCCAATCGCGGATCCAGGGGCAACTTGGCCAGACGCCATCCGGTCTCCGTCAGCTTCGACTGGTCCCGCTTCGCCACCGCGCCCACTTCTTCGAGCGTCTTCCATCCCTCATTCACCGCCCGCGGACCCGGAGGATCGATAAACGGGAACTCCCGGACATCGCCCAGCCCCAGAGAAAGCATCCGCAGGATCACCCCCGAAAGCGCACTCCGCCGAATCTCCGGATCGGTAAACTCCGACGCCATCTCCAACGTTTCTTCATCGTAAAGCTTCACGCAAATTCCCTCGCGCACCCTTCCGCATCGACCCCGCCTCTGCCGCGCACTCGCCTGCGAAATCATCTCAATCTGCAAACTCTGCACCTGCCGCTGCGGACTAAATCGACTTACCCGTGCCTGCCCGCTATCGACGACGCTCACGATCCCCGGAATGGTCAACGAAGTCTCCGCGACATTCGTCGCCATAAATATTCGCCTCTTTCCACTCGGCCGAAAAACCTTCTCCTGATCCTTCAAGGACAGCCTCGCGAAAACCGGTACTGCCTCGGTATTGGGAAAGCCCCGCCCCTGCACCATCTCGGCGCACTCCCGAATCTCCCGCTCCCCGGGGAGAAAAACCAAGACATCGCCCTGCGAATCCAGATCGGTCACAAACTCCACGCCGCGCAAGACATGTTCACGTAATCTCTCCCCACCTTCCCACTCCGGCAGAAAAATATCCTCCACTGGAAAAGTCCGACCTTCCACTTCCACCACCGGACAATTCCCAAAGAACTCCGCAAAGCGCCCCGCATCCAGAGTCGCCGACGAAATCACCACGCGAAGATCCTTCCGCTTCGTCACCAGCTTTTTTAAATACCCCAACAAAAAATCAATATTCAAGGACCGTTCGTGGGCCTCATCAATAATGATGGCATCATACTGCTTCAGCGAACGATCTCCCTGCGTCTCCGCCAGAAGAATCCCATCCGTCATAAACTTCACCCGCGTCTCCTTCGAGCACACCTCGGTAAAGCGCACCTGCCAACCGACTTCCTTTCCCACCTCGACTTTCAACTCCTCCGCAACCCGTCGTGCCACCGAGGTCGCCGCCAGCCTCCGCGGCTGGGTGCATCCAATCCGCCCTTCCATCCCCAATTCCCGCGAAAGCTCAATCGCCATCTTTGGCAGCTGCGTCGTCTTCCCTGAGCCCGTCTCACCCACGACCACGACCACCTGCGACGAACGCATCGCCGCAAGAATCTCATCCCGCCGGCGCGCAACCGGCAGATCTGGATAAGTCACCCTCACCGAGGAGGGATGTAGCGGCGCAACCCCGTTCCCGCAAGACTGTCGACAAGAAAGACCGCCCCTTATCGAGATGGCTCAGGCTGCTTTGCCACTACCTCTGATCGTTTGTGGGGAAAGCTTCAATCCAGGCTGTAACTTCTAAAGGCGAGTATCTTTTCTTGGGACTCACCACCGGATTTAGCTTCCGGCTGAAACTCAAAAAAATGCCGGAACCCATGAAGGATTCCGGCATTTGAAAAGTTGGTAATCGCTTACTTGCGACGACGGATGAAACCAAGACCGGCAATGCTCAAGAGAGCGAGGCCAGTGGATGATGGCTCGGGAATTGGCGAGACATCCATCTCTGCGTAATCTAGGCTAACCCAGTTTCCTCCTCCAGCGGTTCTCGTAGCAGTCAAAGTCACATAGTTGTCGAAGTCAGCTCCAAGGATTGCTGCACCTCCGACATCAGCTACTGAAAAAGCCGGTGTAACCCAGTCGCCATTACTATCAGCAGAGGTCACAGTATGATCAGACAAAGATACTCCGTTCATGGCGATATTGATATTCCATGAAGTCGCTCCGTTATCAGGGTTATGAAAACCATTAGTCACTCCAAATCCGACCTGTAACAGATCAGAAACAGTAGCCGCTCCGGCCAGATTGAAGTGGAACCTCAGTACGTTGTCGGCTCCGGTCCATGCACGCTCCATTGCTGCTTCATTCTCAGCAACAAGACCAACTCCGGTGTATGCGTTCCCAACAGTGGTCACATAATTGCCGGCGAAATAGTAATCATCATCGACGTCGCGATTTCCATCGCCATTGGCTCCTCCAACATTTGCGGGGTTTCCGGGAAGACCTGTATCGAAGAGCCCATTTTCGCGGGTCTGTTCCGCATTGGGGCCACCACCTCCTGGATTACTTGCACGATTCTCAAAAGTAAACTCCTGGGCATTATCGGCTTTTCCAGCATTCCAAATTATTGCTCCATTGGCGCTGGCAAAGGCCATTGCGCTCAAAGAGATCGCTGTTAAGGTTTTATTCATTGTTGTTTCTTGTGTGGGTTTCTCGTGAAATCTGATTTGTAGATTCCTAATCGAGCTGGGATGAAATCACTTCATGGTTCCCATGTAAAGATCATTTTCCCTTAAGATTTCTATACAAAAATGCCGGAAGCCATGAAGGATTCCGGCATTTGAAAAGTTGGTAATCGTTTACTTGCGACGACGGATGAACCCAAGGCCGGCAATGCTCAACAGAGCGAGGCCGGTGGAAGATGGCTCGGGAATAGCAGCGGTGCGATCCATCTGAATATAGTCGAAGTTTGACCAGCGAGCCGCCGTTCCAGGGTTGCTTGCCGTAAGCTGAACATAGTTGTCATCCGGTGCACCAGCAGTGCCGCCGACATCAGCTAGGGTGAAGGGATCACTTGTGAACGCATTTCCAACTGTCGCTTGAGTGTGAGAGAAGTTCCCCAAGGCAATGCCGTTGACGGTGAGGGCAAAGTCATATTGTCCGGTTCCAGTATCGGCGTCGTTCAGGTCGGTCATCGCAAAGGAGACTGTGAAGACATCGGTAGGGAGGGCCGATCCCTGAAAATTAAAGTGGATACGATTCGTGTTGTCGCCACCAGTGATGGCCCGTTCGATGCCCGCCTCAGTGGCTGCAACGATCCCGTGTGTGGTGTAAGCAGGTCCGCCATCCACCTGATTGGTGTAATTTCCAGCGAAATAAAAGTCATCATCCGCCTGCTGATCGGTAGCCGGGCTGAACTGATCACCAGGAAGTGAATTCGTTGGGTTAGCTCCCCCCTCCTGAACGAAGGTGACAGTACCGGAAGAACCATTGTGGCTCCATATCTCAGGATTTACGCGGCCTGCTGCGGAGCTATCACCAACGGTCCATACGATGGCGCCGAAACTACTCGCCGCACCCAAAGCCAGAATGCTCAGGGAAAGTTTTGTTGTTTGCATAGTTGTTTGGGTTTTGTGTTGTGGTCGCCTCAAAATCGAGACTTGAGGAAATATTGCCCACTTTTCACTGCCAAGGCAAACATTTTTCCCATATTCTTTGAGCCCTTTAAACTTGGCGCCGTTCCTTGGGGTTGATTTTCAAGGGATATTGAAGAATATAAGTCCCAGGTACTATCAAATCACCAGCCTTTCCTCATCGACCTCCCAACCCAATGCGCAGATTCAAGCTCCTCCTCCCTGCCATCGCAATTCTCGGAACCCTTGCCTTTTTCCTGCTCAAATCCCACCAAAAGGGAGAAGAAACCGATACCTTGGTCAGCGAAGTCGTCGGCAGTGAAGAGCTCATTCTCAAACTCACTCCCGAATTAGGCCAAATCTCAGGGAACCTGATGAATCTTCAGGCTCCCGGGTCAAGCGACCTTTTCGCGGCTTCGGTCACGGTGAGAGACATGGAGGGAGAGGTCAGCTTTGCATCCGAACCCCCTCGCGGGCAGCTAATTGCCAATCAGGAACTTAGCCTGGAAGAATCCTCCCGAAAAACCTCTGCATCAGAACTTTCCCTCTGGAGCCTTCTACTCGAAAAGATTGACTATTTTGAGCACGCCAAGCTCAAGATCATCAAGGGATCCTTCCTGTCCGACCAACACGACGAATTCGAATGTCTCGTCAAATTTAGTGGATTGGCCCGAAACAAAGAAGGTTCATGGTCAAGCCTCTCGGGAAAACAAACTCTGACTTGGACCAAACAAGCCCAGGGAGATTGGAAAATCTCCAAATGGGAAACCAAAAACTTCACCACAGCGACCAGCGCGCACCGGTTTTTTACAGACCGGCTTGATGAGGCTCTCCCAAATTTCACCGATCGCGCGAAAGCCCGGCTCTCGATTCACGAGGAAGAACTGATTAAATATTACAAAAGCGGGAAAACCCGCGCTCGCTCCTACGATTTCGCGCCAATCGCAATGAACCAAAAACCCGGTATCTCGGTTGTCGATATCGATCAAGACGGATACGACGATCTCTACATCATGGTTCGCATGGGACAAAATCTTCTCCTCCGGAACCGGGGCGATGGCACTTTCGAGGAAATCGCCGAATCCCAGGAACTGGCCATCAAAGGAAACTCGACCTGTGGCATCTTCGCTGATTTTGACAACGACGGTGACTCCGATCTCATTCTGGGCCGAAGTACTGAAAACAGCGCCTATTTCAAAAATACCGGTTCCTGGTTTGAAGAGGTTAAACAAGACGCCAAGCTCCCTGCTCTCGTGGTCTCAATCTCTGCAGCCGACTACAACCGCGACGGACTTCTCGACCTCTATTTCTCCACTTATCGAATGGGTGAACTCGGAACCGGCAACACCGGTCTGGCTCCGCAAGATGATAGTTCCAAATGGCCAGAACGATTTCTCTCGAGGGAAAACGCCGCGGAATTCCATCAGAGGTATCGCGACGAGACAGAACAAGATGGCGATATCGATTTCCTCAATCAAGTCGGTCCGCCCAATGTTTTCATGGTCAATTTAGGCGGCGGAAAATTTGCCCCGGCACCCGAGGGACCACAGGTAAACCTCTGGAAAAACACCCTTCAGGCAGCCTGGTCTGATATCGATGAAGATGGTGATCCCGACCTCTATCTTGCCAATGATTTCTCATCAGACCATCTCTTCCGAAACGATGGAAAGGACGGCTTTGTTGACATCACCAGCGAATCCGGACTCACCACCTATGGATTTGGAATGGGGGCCAGCTTTGGAGACTACGACAACAATGGCCATCAGGATCTCTACGTCTCCAACATGTTCAGTAAGGCCGGCCGACGCATTCTCTCGAGCTTCGACGGAATCGATCCCAACTATCTCCATTCGGTCAACGGAAACTTTCTCTTCAAAAGACCCGACTCCAAAAACTTCGAGCGTGTTTCCGGATTAGAGCCACCCTCTCTCCTCGTCGCCGAAGCCGGATGGTCCTGGGGTGGCCAATTCGTCGATTTCGACAACGATGGCGATCTCGATATCCATGCTCTGAGCGGATACTTTACGGCACCCAAGGAACTAGCGTCCGAGGTCGACTTGTGAAGTAACCTCTGGCGCACGGTCGTGCGCACTGACAGTGATTTAGCCGACGGTGCCGTAAGGGAATCCAAGAAATGGAAAAACGACGAAATCGGTGGTGAAGGCAGTTCCGGAATCGATTCCAGGCTGCAAACCGGTGATGAAATCATCGACGGGAAACTGGTCGTCCACTCGCTCTCCGGGAACGAGCGAAATCGCCTTTTCCTGAATGAAAATGCCGGGGAACATTTCAGTGATCATTCCGCTCTCGCTGGATTGGATAGTGACTCCGACAGCCGGGGCTTTGCCCTCTTGGACTACGATCGCGATGGCTGGCAGGACATTGCCTTGGTTAATGCCAACAATCCTCTAAGCCAGCTCTTCCACAACGAACTGGGGAATTTTTCTGAAAATAAACGCGGGATGATTGCGATCCGCTTTAGAGGAGGCAGCACTTCGGATACTCCTTCGGATCTCAGCAATCGAGACGGCTACGGTGCCATCGTCGAGGCCACCCTTGCTGATGGCACTCTCCTCAAAAGAGAACACCGCTGCGGGGATGGCTATGCTTCTCAAAATAGCGCCACCATGATTATCGGCATCGGAGATCACGCAAGTGTCTCCAAAGTGACCGTCCGCTGGCCTTCAGGAAAATCCTTCAGTTGCGAAAATGTTTCCGAAGGAACACTTCTCACCGCCTTCGAAAATCGCACTGAGGCGCCCTTCACTCAGAAGCCTTATCGAACTACCGGGACACCCGCAGGGCCTCTGGCCCGGCCAAAATACCAACTCCCTTTTGCGAAAAGGAACGCAGGTAAGATACAGGTCTTCACCACCACCGCGACCTGGTGCGCGGCCTGTATCGGACACCTTCCTTCCCTGGCCTATCTCCAAACCGACGATATCGCTTTGTTTGGAGTGCCCACCGATCCCAACGACACTCCCGCGATGCTCAGAAAGTATGTCGCGGAAAAAAATCCTCCTTACCAAATGCTCACCGAGCTTGGCTCCGTAGAAAAAGAACGCCTCTCCAGCTTCCTTGCCAAAAATATGCGCATCGAGAGCCCCGTTCTGCCCTCAACCATCATCACAGATGAAGAGGGCAACGTTCTCGAAATCATGAAAGGCATCCCCAACCTTTCCCAGGTTCGGCGCTGGAAGTATGAGAGGAAGTAAGGTTTAGTTCTCCTCGATTCTCAAGCGAAGAAATTGCCTCTCCCCTGCTCCGATCGGTGGGGTGAAGCGCACCGTCATGATCTTGCGGCCATCGCCTTGATTCACTTCGCTGACCACTTCGGTATTCGCCGCGGCATCCTGCCAATTGGCGAGATCAGTCGAGGCATCAACTCCCACCGTAACACCATCCGCACCAATACTGAGTGGATAGCTCATCGTCAGCATGCTCTGCGGGCTGCCATCGATGTTGTAGGTCTGCCAACTCACATTTGAGGCAATGGGGGCGCTTCCGAGACCATTTCCCAGAGCGTAGTCGACCAAATCTGCAATGCCATTTCCGTCCGAGTCTCCCGAGGGACTAGCTGGCACGGCGATGGCATCGGAGGCATTCGGACTCCCACCCGGCAAGACACTCGAGCGCCAGTTCGCAGCCACATCAGGATCTGGATTCGAATTTGGATTAACCAGGACCAAGCTATAACCGGCATCCGCCGCCACCGGCCAGGGCGCGGCATCGTTGTAAGTGAACTCCCGGATCGTGCCATTGAGGGCATCCTCCAACTTAAGGGTCTCACCGTCATTATTAAGTCGACTCAAATTGGCAAACTCTCCCGCCACCGGAATTCCACCTCCATGAGCGGCATTGAAAGCAGCTGCATCACGAACAAGCAGCACCCGCGCTCCCGGCGCGAGACTGGTCACGGCTGATCCAGTGAAATCAAATTCAACGCCCTGCACAAACTTCACGCCAGTGAGATCCAAGGTCACGCTATCGCTGATATTGGTGAGCTCGATAAACTCCGCCAAGCCATCGCCGTCCGGATGATACATGATTTCCGACACCACGAGGTGGAGCTGCGCGTCGGAAGGATCCCCGAGATAAGTCGTCGTCGTGAGGAGATTCCCATCAACATCGAGCAAGTTCAATGTTTCAGGAAAGCTCGATAAATGTCCGCTGTATTTCCCCTGGATAAACCGGCCCTCACCTCCCGTCGGACTTACTGATCGGGCGCGGAAAGTATTCACGTCAGGAGAGACATAGAGGCTGCTACCCGACGCAATCACTGTGCCTGGAGCGAAGGTATGTTCAATTCCTCCGGTGATCTCCCACTCGGAAATATCCACCGCGAAACTAAACGGATTTGTGATTTCAACAAACTCCTCATCCTGATTTCCGGAAGCCGGGCTGAATTCGATCGTCCCAAACGAAAGAGCGGGATGCCCGCCGCCGGGTGCACTTGTCGCTCCGCCATAAAGCTCGGGTCTGATAATGAAATCACTACTCCCGGTCGATTGGTTCAAGCCGTGGATCGCAAGAATGTTTTGCCCTGCTTGCATGGAACCCAACTTTGAGGTGACGTCATAAATATTGAAGCTTCCTGCATTTGCTTCCGGTCCATTCCCGTTCGAAGCCGACAGGTAGTCCACGGATGCGGGATTGTTAGCTGCGAACAGGAAATCACCATTGAGATAAGCGACAAAGCCATCGTCCCATTG
>JAKMEV010000158.1:0-7155 GCA_022425785.1 Akkermansiaceae bacterium
TCGAGATCAACAATCTCGCCCGGTGAATCCGGCACGTAATGCCGCAGAAAATCACTCATTTTGATGTTCCCGATAAAACAAATCCCCTGACTGTCTTTCTTTTCCGCCGTCGGCAGATTGAATCGACGGGCCACCTCGCGCACCTCCGGCTTAAGCATTTCGCCCGCCGGGAAACGCGCGTGCTTTGCCTGAAACTGCGTCATCATTGCCAGAAAATACGATTGGTCTTTATTCGGGTCAGCCCCCCGCAACAAATCCGCCGGTCCATCCTTGCGCACCCTTCGGCGCACATAGTGCCCCGTTCCCACCGCCTCAAATCCCTGTTTCAACGCATAATCGAGGAAGACTCCGAATTTCATTTCCCGATTGCACATCACATCCGGGTTCGGCGTAATTCCCTCGCGATATCCTTCCAGCAGGTAATCCACAATCCGCTCACGATATTGGTCGATTAAGTCGACCACGCGAAATTCAATCCCGAGCGCCTTCGCCACTGCGTGGGCATCATCCAGATCACTCTCCCAGGGACAATCTCCCGGTAGCCCTTCCTCATTGATCCAGTTCTTCATATAGCCGCCCACGACTTCGTGTCCTTGCTCGATGAGCAAAGCTGCTGCTGCCGAGGAATCCACCCCGCCTGATAGTCCGACCATGATCCGCGCCACAGAAAAAACCTACCGCTCCTGCGCATTTTTCAAAGTTCAGAGTTCAATCTTCAGAATTCCATGCTCATGGTCCCGCCGTGGCCGACGAAGAAACCAAGAAACCCGAAGAGCAAGCAGCCCGCTCGCCCTTCGCCGGATGTCTCATTCTCATTGTAATGGGGCTCGTCATTCTCGTGCTGATCTCGTCAGCTGCTTACTTTCTCAAGAAGCAAACCAGCTCATTCGTGGAATTCACCGAAGAAGAGGCCAAACCCACGCCCATCCTCAAACTCGAAGGCCGTGAACAGGCCGTCAACTCCCTCTCAAACCGCCTCCGCCATTTCGCTCACGAAATCGAAAACAAACGCGCCGCCGAAATCGAACTCTCGGCCGAGGACCTCAACCTCGCCGTGGCTCAATTCGACGACCTCAAGAATTTCCGCGGGCAACTTTCCATCGAATCAATCACGCCCGATCTCATCTCCGGCCAAATCCACTTTCCTCTCAGTTCGACCAAAGAACTCCCCGAATTTGTCTGCTCCCTCCTAAGCATCGAGCGACGCGACAATAATATTAACGGTAATTTCACCGCCAAACCTCTCCTCACCTCGGGAAAACTCATCTTCAACCTCGAAACCCTCACTCCCTCCAAGGGGGAAATGCCCGAAGCCTTTTTCGAAGGAATCTCCCGCATCATGATCTCCGGCGAACTCAAAGAAGAAGACGCCCTCCAGCTCCAGCTCAACAAACTCACTAACGCTTCATTGAAAGGCAGATTCTTCGTTCTGGCCTACTCTCCCGACGCCACCCCACCCGATGCCCTCATCGAATCCGACAAACTGGCTGATAAAGCCAAGCAATTCGCTGCCCTCGGCGCCGTCATTCTCATCCTCTCGATGATCCTTCTCTTCATCATCCTGAGCCGCCGTCGCAAAGCAAAACGGGAAGGAAATTAAGACTAGACCAAAAAGGTTGTAGATCGGTCGCTTTTCAGGCGTAATTTCCCCCATGTTGAAAACCAGTCTCACTCTGGCCGCCATTCTGACCATGGCCGCCCACGGCGATCCCGCCAAAGCCCCAGCCAAAAAAGACGCACCCGTCGCGAAAAAAGAAGCCAAGGCCGCTCCTGCTAAAAAGAAGGAGGAAGCCAAGAAAGCTCCGGAAAAGCCCAAGAATTCCAAACTCGAACAAGCCCGGAAAGATCAGGAGGAGCTGGCCCTTCACAACGCTCTTGCCGCCGAAAAATCAAAAAACGAGACCAACGACCTCCGCGCAGAACTAGCTGTCCTGAAACTCGAAAAAGAAATCCTTACCGAGAAGCTTGCCCTCGCCACCATCAAGGAATCTTCCAAATCTGCCGACGCCATTTCCAAGTTCATGGCGGAAAAGGAAAAGCTCACCCGCGAAGCTTCCCTCGCCAAACTTGAAGCCGATAAACTCGCCAGCGAAGTCAAAGCCCTCCAGGCCGCTTCTTCCCTGAAGACCAGCGCTCTTCAGGCGCAGATCTCCGAAATCGAAGCCAAGGAGAAGCGTGAGAATTACGCCAATGCCACTCCAAAGTATCTCGCAAACCCTCTCCTCAAAAATGGCACCCTTGTCGTCTCCGACCGCCGTATTCCTTTCAACGGACCAGTCACCTCACGTCTGGCTGACCAAGTCACCACGCGTATCAATTATTTCAACAACAAGGACCCGAAGAAGCCCATCTTTATCGTCATTGATGACTCACCCGGCGGATCCGTCATGGCCGGCTACCGAATCCTCAAAGCAATGGAAGGCTCGGAGGCTCCCGTATATGTGATCGTGAAATCCTTCGCTGCCTCCATGGCTGCCTGCATTACTACCCTGGCTGAGAAATCCTACGCCTATCCCAATGCCGTCATCCTTCACCACCAGATCAGTCAGACCTTCATGTTCTCAAGCTTGAACCTCACCGATCAAAAGGAGAACTACGAAGACCTGAAGAGATGGTGGGCTCGCCTTGCTGATCCCATTTCCCAGAAAATGGGCATCACCTCCGACGAGTTCATCGAAATGATGTACGACAAAACCAAGTCCGGCGACTGGACCGAATTCGGTGACGACGCCAAAAAACTCAAGTGGGTCGACAATATCGTCGAGCGCATCCACGAAACCTCACTCCTTAAAAATCCCGATGCCAAAAAGCCGGTCGCAACCGTCACCCGCACCTCCGAAGCAGGGGTCACGTCAAGACCCGACGGACTTGTTCCTGCCATCGACGACAAAGGAAACCCTTACCTGATCCTTCCCCGTCGCAACCCGAAGGACGTATACCTCATGTATAACCCCGACGGCTACTATCGCTTTAAGTAGGACCCTCTCACTATTTTCAACAAGCCCGGCCTCACCCGCCGGGCTTTTTTATGAATGCTGCCGCGGCGCCCTCGCCGCTTCCCAACCAAGCTCTGTGAAAGGTGAGCTGCCAGCCTGTGAATTGCCCTTGATGACTTTCGACTCAAGCGATTCCATAGCACCCCAACCCCATAAAGAGCCGGATGCCGGCGACTTAATCGACTCTTCTGCGGACTGTTCACTACCGAAACAACCGTTTCTGCGGACTTTATTCCCCTATCGGAGAGTCAAAATCTTCCAATCTTAAGGTATTTGGGGTTTTTCTTGCCGTCATTCCGGCCTAAAACCTGCTCCGCAATTTCCGCAATCTACAGAACACGCGGAGAAATTAGAAATTTCGCGCATTAATTCACACTCTTCACGCCATCATGAGCCTGTATACGGACTACATTAAAGAAATCGAGGATCGCAAAGATCAAGAACTGCACCCCAAACCCATCGACAGCGGTGAGTTGGTGGCCGAAATCATCACGCAGATTAAAGACTCCGGAAACGAGCACCGCGAGGACTCCCTCAATTTTCTGATCTACAACACCCTGCCCGGCACCACGAGTGCGGCGGTCGAAAAAGCCACCTTTCTCAAGGAGATCATTATGGGCAGCTCCGTCATCGAAGAGATCTCCCCGACCTTTGCATTCGATCTCCTCTCCCACATGAAGGGCGGTAAGTCGATGGAGGTTCTTCTCGACCTCGCCCTATGCGACGACGCCTCCATCGCCGCCCAAGCCGCCGACGTCCTCAAAACCCAGGTCTTCCTCTACGATGCTGACATGGAGCAACTCGCCGCCGCCTTCAAGGCAGGCAATGCGGTCGCCAAGGATCTCCTCGAAAGCTACGCGAATGCCGAGTTCTTCACCAAGCTTCCCGAAATTCAGGAGGAAATCCAGATCGTCACCTACATCGCCGGCGAAGGCGACATCTCCACCGACCTCCTCTCTCCCGGCAACCAGGCCCACTCCCGCTCCGACCGCGAACTCCACGGCAAGTGCCTCATCTCGCAGGACGCCCAACAGGAAATCGAAGCTCTCAAGCGCCTCCACCCAGACAAGAGTGTCATGCTCATCGCCGAAAAAGGCACCATGGGCGTTGGCTCCTCCCGCATGTCCGGCGTCAACAACGTGGCCCTCTGGACAGGCAAACAAGCGAGCAAATACGTCCCCTTCGTCAACTTCGCGCCCATCGTAGCGGGAACGAATGGCATTTCCCCCATCTTCCTTACCACCGTCGATGTCACCGGTGGCATCGGCCTCGATCTGCAGAACTGGGCCAAAAAGAAAGACGCCGAAGGCAACGTTGTTCTCGACGACGAGGGCGAAGCCATCCTCGAACAAACCTACTCCGTCGAAACCGGCACCGTCCTCACCATTAACACGAAGACTCAAAAACTCTACCAGAGCGACACCGAGCTCATCGACATTTCCAAGGCCCTCACCCCTCAAAAGAAGGAGTTCATGAAAGCCGGCGGCTCTTACGCCATCGTCTTCGGCAAGAAGCTCCAGAGCTTCGCCGCCACCACTCTCGGCACCGAAGCCCCCGTCGTCTTCGCACCATCCAAGGAAATCTCCCACCAAGGACAAGGCCTCACTGCCGTTGAGAAAATCTTCAACCGCAACGCCGTCGGCACTACCCCTGGCCTCACTCTGCACGCCGGCTCGGACCTCCGCGTCGAGGTTAACGTCGTGGGTTCCCAGGACACCACCGGCCTGATGACGATGCAGGAGCTCGAAGCCATGGCCGCCACCGTCATCTCTCCTGTCGTTGATGCAGGTTACCAGTCCGGCTGCCACACCGCGTCTGTTTGGGACAAGAAAGCCCAAGCTAATATCCCAAAGCTCATGTCCTTTATGAATAAGTTCGGCATGATCACCGCACGTGACCCCGAGGGCGACTACCACGCCATGACCGATGTCATTCACAAAGTCCTCAACGACCTCACCGTGGACGACTGGGACATCACCATCGGCGGTGACTCCCACACCCGCATGTCAAAAGGAGTCGCCTTCGGAGCGGACTCCGGCACCGTGGCCCTCGCCCTCGCCACCGGCGAAGCCAGCATGCCAATCCCCGAGTCGGTCAAAGTCACCTTCAAGGGAACTCTGAAAGACCACATGGACTTTCGTGACGTCGTCCACGCCACGCAATCCCAGATGCTAGATAAATTCGGCGGCGATAATGTCTTCCAAGGCCGCATTATCGAAGTCCACCTCGGCACTCTACCCGCCGACCAGGCCTTCACCTTCACTGACTGGACTGCAGAAATGAAAGCCAAGGCTTCCATCTGTATTTCCCAGGACGAAACCCTCATCGAATCTCTCGAGATCGCCAAAGGCCGCATTCAGATCATGATCGACAAGGGCATGGACAACGAAGGCGGCGTCCTCCAGGGACTCGTCGACAAGGCCAACAAGCGCATTGCCGAAGTCCAGTCCGGCGAAAAGCCTCCCCTCACTCCTGATGCCACCGCCAACTATCACGCCGAAGTGGTTGTCGACCTCGACGAGATCGTCGAACCCATGATCGCCGACCCCGACGTCTACAACGACGACGTCTCCAAGCGATACACCCACGACACCATCCGCGAGCTTTCCTTCTACGGCGGCGATAAGAAAGTCGACCTCGGCTTCGTCGGTTCCTGCATGGTCCACAAAGGAGATCTCAAGATCCTCTCCCAAATGCTCCGCAATCTCGAAGCGCAAAATGGCGAGGTTAAATTCAACGCCCCCCTCGTCGTGGCGGCGCCAACTTACAATATCATCGATGAACTCAAAGCCGAAGGCGACTGGGACATCCTGCAGAAGTATTCCGGCTTCGTCTTCGACGACAACGATCCCAAAGGCGCCGCCCGCACCGAATACGAGAATATGATGTATCTCGAGCGTCCCGGCTGCAACCTCTGCATGGGCAACCAGGAAAAGGCTGCCAAAGGCGACACCGTCATGGCCACGTCCACCCGCCTCTTCCAAGGCCGCGTCGTGGAAGACTCCGAGCGCAAGAAGGGAGAATCCCTCCTTTCCTCCACTCCAGTGGCCGTCCTCTCCGCCGTCCTCGGCAGAACCCCAAGCTTTGAGGAATACAAAGCGGCCGTGGAAGGGATCAAGCTCACCAAATTTGCTCCCCCGAAACAGGACCTCCTCACCGCCTCGTAGAAAATGGCCCAAAATTTCAAAACGCCTCCTGCCTCGCTGCAGAGGGCGTTTTTTATTCCCCATTTCCCCCGAAAACTGCTTGCATTCGGCCCGACTCCCACTAGAAACGCGCTCCCATGGCACGCAAAGCTTGCAAGTCAAAAACCAGATCGTCCGTAGCCAAACGCTTTAAAGTGACTGGCACCGGTAAGATTCTGCGCCGCAAACAAGGCAAACGTCACATTCTTCAGAAGAAAAACCGGAAACGGAAAAGAAATCTGGGGAAAGCGACTCTCGTTTCCGATGCAGACATCAAGAACGTGAAAAGAAACCTTCTTCTTCGCTAACCACACGACGATGACCCCGCCCGCAAAACGGGCGGCCTCCATACAGCCTGTCTTTTCCCGAAAAGAACCTTTGAACGAGTGAGACTGTAGGAGTGAATTAGAAACCAACGATTCGTTCAGCCAAAAAAAGAAAATGCCAAGAGCAACTAACAGTCCGGCCAGCCGGAAACGTCGCAAACGCATCCTCCTCCGCGCGAAAGGCTTCCGCGGCTTCCGTTCCAAGCTTTACCGCTACGCGAAGGACGCCGTCTACAAGGCCCGCCAGTATGAGTATCGTGACCGTAAGAAACGTAAAGGACAATTCCGTCGCCTCTGGATCCAGCGCATCTCCGCTGCCGTCCGTGCCGAAGGATTGACCTACTCACGCTTCATCGAAGGATTGAACGCCGCCGGGATCACTCTCGACCGTAAGATCCTCGCTGACCTCGCCGTGACCGACATCGCAACCTTCAACGGAATCGTTGAACAAGCGAAGGCCGCCCTCGAACAAAAGAAGGCTTCCTAAGTCCAAACGACCAACCTTCCAAATGGCCGCGCTCCTCCGGGACGCGGCCATTTTTTGTGCGGTGGAAAGTGGCTGTAATGCCCGCTTACCCAAAACAAAGTCAAAGCTGGCTGGGCGCCCGCTCTCCATAGTCTTGACCAATCCCCCCCTTTCCCATAACC